>JBLRXG010000046.1:0-7843 GCA_047920855.1 Dehalococcoidia bacterium
TCGCCGGTCTCGCCGGGACACAGGCGACAGAGGCGAAGATCGCGGCCAAGGCCGACGCCGGATTGCTCATGGAGCAGGTACCGGACGTGACGACCTTGAAGCAGATGGCAGAAGATGCCAGGGGTGTTCCCCTGGGAGTGTTGCTGAAGGACGCAGACGCCACAAAGGCAGATGAGCTTGTGGCCGCAGGGTGTGACTTCCTGGTTGTCAACACAGGATCGGCAGCCGCTGTGCTGGGCAATGAAGACGCGGGCAAGTTTCTGATGCTGCAGCCGTCCCTTGACCTGGGCATGGCCAGAGCGGTCAACAGCCTTGAAGTGGACGGCGTGTTCGTCAGCATCGGAACCGGTCAGCCGTTTGTTGCCGTGGAGCATCTGCTCGCCTGCCGGAGGTTCGTCGATCTCCTTGAGAAGCCGGTGATGCTGGTTCTGCCGTCCATGGTCGCCAAGTCTGATCTTGCCGGACTGTGGCAACTGGGGATTGATGGCATAGTAGCCGCCCCACCACAGTCGGTCAAATCCCTGGCCGAGCTGAAGAAGATGATAGAAGCCATCCCCGGAGGCCCCAGGGGACGGAGAGCCAAGCTGGGCGCAAGGATCCCCGGTTTCGCGGGGGCCGTGTCCGAGGAAGAGGACGACGACGACTACGAAGAGGATGTATAGCCCCGGTTCCCTCGCCTGAGAGCACTTCATGGAGACAACCCTCGGTGTGTTTCTGCTGTCCGCGGCCGCGATCTCACTCACAGGAGTCATGCTGCCCGGCCCGCTAACCACCGCCGTCATAGCCAAGGGCTATGATAACAAGCATGCAGGCGCCCTCATCGGAGCCGGGCACGGAATCCTCGAGATACCTCTCATAATCGCCATCTACCTGGGACTCTGGCAGGTCATCGGCTCCCCGCGGGTTCTGCAGGGAATATATGTCGCTGGAGGCCTTATGCTGCTCTACCTGGGCATCCGCATGTTCCGCGCGACCGGGAGAGGGTCCTACGCCGCGGCCGGCCTGCCGTCTGGCGCCCTGGCCACCGGGGTGGTTGTCACAGCCACCAACCCTTCGTTCTACGCGTGGTGGGCCACCGTGGGCATCGCCCTCATCGCCGTCGCTTCAGAGTTCGGACACAGAGGAGTGCTGCTGCTGATGCTGGTGCATGTGCCCCTTGATGTGATCTGGAACGAGTTCCTCTCCGTAGGCACATATGAGTCGAGGCGATGGTGGACACCCAGGACCCAAAGGATCGTATTCAGCGTCTGCTCTATTGCGATGATAGGCTTCGGGGTCTGGTTTGTCGCTAACGCGTTCCTGTGAACTCAAGGAGCGTTCTGAATCGCCTGGAAGTGTTTGCCCTCGGTTCTGATGGCCGGGGCGATGACCATCCTGACTCCGTGCATTTCTTTGATGGTACGGGCGCTACAGACGCCCATCCCGGTGCGCAGGGCACCGACGAGGTTCTGCGTCCCGTTGGTGACCGAGGTCGGGCCCAGGAGTATCTGCTCCAGCGAAGCGACGGTACCGACTCTAATGCGGGTCCCTCTCGGCAACGCGGGATGCGGGTGAGCCATGCCCCAGTGATAGCCCTTGCCCGGCGCTTCCTCTGACTGGGCCAGGGGCGAGCCGATCATCACCGCGTCGGCACCTGCGGCGAATGCCTTGCACAGGTCACCCCCGGTGCGAATCCCTCCGTCGGTTATCACCGAAACATACTTGCCACTTTCCTTGAGGTATGCCTCCCTGGCGGCAGCGCACTCAAGCGTGGCGGTGATCTGGGGGACTCCGACGCCGATGACCTCCCTGGTAGTACAGGCAGCCCCGGGGCCTACCCCAACCAGGATGCCATCGATACCCGTTCTCATCAAGTCGAGCGCCGCGCTATAGGTGCAGCAGTTGCCCACTATAATGGGCAGCGACATTTGCTGGCACAGTTCGGGCAGGATCAGCCCACGGTAGCTCTTGGAGATATGCCGCGCCGTGGTGACGGTGGACTGCACCACGAGTATGTCCACTCCCGCATCCTTGGCTATGGGCGCAAGCCGCTTGGTGTTGGCCGGTGTTACCGATACCGCGCAGATCGCCCCCCCTTCCTTCATCTCCTGGATCCGCCGGCTGACGAGATCCTCCTTGATAGGCTCGGAGTAGATCTTCTGCATCAGAGAGGTTACTTCTTTCTCCGGTGTTCCGGCGATCCGGGCCAGTATCTCTCCGGCATTCTCATATCTTGTCTGTACTCCCTCAAGGTTGAGGACGGCCAGCCCTCCCAGCCCTCCGAGCTTGACGGCAAACGCAGGGTCGACAATGGCGTCCATCCCCGACGCCAGGATGGGAATGGACAGTGTGTGAGGTCCTATGGCGAAGCCTATGTCCGTCTGGTCGGGGTTGATGGTCATGTCCCCGGGAGCGAGCGCGACCTCATCGAATCCGTAGGCGCGGTCCATCTCCTTGAACTTATGGCGAGGCATTGTTAACTACCTGAAGGGGGTTGGCACACATGATACAAGCATCCCGGCCTCAAGTCAAGACAGATCATACGATGGTGTCAGGCAGGCCTTGAACCGAAATTCTTCGGATGTCCCGATTCCTCGGGACTCCCTCAGGATGACGACAGTCTGGCATGTGCGCTACCCGCTGAAAAGCCTGTAGATAAAATCATGGCGATTGAGTATAATTCCTCACCGTGCCCGCTCTTTATGTCATAGCTACGCCTATCGGCAACCTGGAGGACATAACGTTGCGCGCCCTGCGCATCCTGAGGGAGGTGACGTTGATAGCGGCCGAGGACACCCGCACTACGCGCCGCCTGCTCAATGCCTATGACATACAGACACCTTTGACCAGCTATCACGAACACAGCAAAAGGGCCAAGCTTGAACACCTGCTGGATCATGTCGAGAACGCGGACCTGGCCCTGGTCTCCGAAGCCGGCATGCCCGGACTGAGCGACCCAGGGTACAAGCTCATCATCGGAGCCATCGAACGGGGAATCCACGTCGTACCCGTTCCCGGGCCTTCGGCCGTTATCACCTCTGTGGTGGTCTCCGGACTGCCGACCGACCAGTTCGTCTACCTCGGTTTCCTGCCCCGGCGTCAGGGACAGCGGCAACGACTGCTTAGCTCTCTGGCAGACGAGAGAAGAACTCTGGTGGCCTTTGAGACCCCTCATCGCCTCGGCGAAGCGCTGGGCGATATCCAGGAAACCCTGGGAGACCGGAGGCTATCCGTCTGTCGCGAGCTTACCAAGGTACACGAAGAGGTCTTCCGCAGCAGTGTGAGCGAGGCCAGGGAGCATTTCACAGAACCGAGAGGTGAGATGACCCTCGTTATCGAGGGCATGACTCGGGCCTGGCGGAAATCTCAGAAAAGGAGCTAGAGTGCGTCGAGGTTGTATCGCTATAGGAAAAGTAGAGTGTGACGGCTGTCACCGTCCCCTTGCATACGGAGAGCATTACCTTGCGGTCGATGTGGAGGACGAAGGAAAGCAGCGCCTGTGTACTAAATGCTGCAAGAGCCGCGGCTACGTTACCCATAAGACCCACAAAGGAAAACAGGTGGACACCTTTCTGCCCGGCGAATGAACCCGGGCAATAGCCATCTCAGATACGGGGGTTGTTACGGGGCGACAACAGCCAATCGTCTGCAATAGGCGAATTCCAGGGAGAGTACTTTGAGCGAGCGAATACTCATAGGCGTCGCCTGGCCCTATGCCAACGGTCCCCTGCACCTGGGACACATCACCGGCGCATATCTGCCGGCCGACATCTTCGCCCGCTACCATCGTCTTAAGGGCAACGAGGTGCTCATGGTCTCCGGCAGCGACCAGCACGGGACACCCGTCACCATTCGCGCTGAACAGGAAGGCTCCACTCCGCAGGAAGTGGCAGCCAAGTATCACAGGCAGTTCGTGGATGGCTGGAGAAGGCTGGGCATCTCGTTCGATCTTTATACCACCACGGACACACCCAATCATCATGAGGTGGCCCAAGACGTGTTCCTAAGGCTGCTTGACAACGGACACATCTACAAGGACAGGATGCTGCAGGCCTATTGCCCGAAGTGCCGGCGGTTCCTTCCCGACCGCTATGTAGAGGGAGGCTGTCCCCACTGCAATTGCGACAGGGCCAGGGGCGACCAGTGCGACGAGTGCGGTAAGCCCTTGAGTCCCTCTGAGCTTGTGGATCTTCGTTGCCTCCTCTGTTCGACGCCACCTCGCTTCGAGTACTCAGAGCATTTCTTCCTTCGCCTGTCTGGCTTTCAGGATAAGCTGGCTGAATGGATAGGAGGCCAGACCCACTGGCGGCGCAACGTGCTTGGAGGAGCCTGGAGATACCTTAACGAGGGGTTGAGGGACAGGGCGATCACTCGCGATCTGGAGTGGGGAATCACTGTGCCTCTTCCCGGCTTTGAGCAGAAACGTCTTTACGTGTGGTTCGAGAACGTGATCGGCTATCTGTCGGCCAGCAAGGAGTGGGCAAGATCACGGGGCGATGATACAGCGTGGCAGCCCTTCTGGCAGGGCGACGCCAGGAGTTACTATTTCCTGGGCAAGGACAATATCTTCTTCCATACTCTCAGTTGGCCGGCGATGCTCCTGGGTTACGGTGGCCTGAATCTTCCCTACGATGTGCCCGCCAATGAGTTCTTGACCATTGAAGGCAGGAAGCTGTCCACAAGCCGCAACTGGGCCGTCTGGCTGGATGATTGCCTGGAGCGATATGATCCCGATGCCCTGAGATATGCCCTGTCAGCCAACATGCCCGAGACCGGAGACAGCGATTTCTCATGGCGGGAGTTCGTGCGGCGCAACAATAACGAACTGGTCGCCACATACGGCAACCTGGCCAATCGTGTCCTCACGTTTGCACAGCGCAACTTCGATGGAGTCGTCCCCGAGGCGGGCGAACTGGACGAACGTAGCCAGGGCCTGCTCAACGAGGCCGGGGCCGCCTTAGACCGGGTGGACAAGCTGCTCTACCGCTGTGAGTTCAAGGCAGCTGTCAAGGAGGCGATGTCGCTGGCCCAGGAAGCCAATCGCTATCTCGACGAGCAGGCACCGTGGAAGACCATCAAGACCGACCGACACGCTTCCGCGAGATCGGTCTACACCGTCCTATCGCTGCTTACCGCCCTGAAGACGGCCTTCTGCCCCTTCCTGCCCTTTAGCTCCGAGAGGCTGCACTCATATCTCGGGTTCGGCGGCAGTGTGACGGAGCAGGGATGGAAAGCTCAGTTCCTGCCTCCGGGCCAGAAGCTTCGCCAGCCCGAACCGCTGTTTGTGAAGCTGGACGAGGATATCGTGTCTCAGGAGACCGGCCGGCTAGGCCCCCCGCCAGGGGATCAGCCCGGCTGAGCGCACCGACACGGCCCCGGTCACCCGTGATTTCCTGCCCCACCTTATCATGGCGAGCATCGCGCCCGACAATCACGTCACTGCCAGTCGCACCCAGCGTAGTCGTCCTCAATCCCCAGTTGGTCGGGATCTTCGTGAGAATACCCATCAAGGATATCGTCTTCACCCGGGGACTCTTCTCGAACCACGAACGGACTCGAGATGAGCTTCCTGACACGGGCGCCACACTCCGGGCAGACCTTGAGAGGCCTCTCATTCATCCGCTGCCTGACCTCGAACCTGCTCCTGCATTGGCTGCAGCGGTCGTCGCCCGCCGCTATGTACTCATATATGGGCACGGCACAATCACCTTCTTCCTTTCATCTCAGTGGAGGCAACCATGCTATTTGCCGCAGCAATGCTTGTGTTTCTTCCCCGAGCCGCACGGGCAGGGATCGTTGCGCCCAACCTTCCGGCCCGCCACCACCGCCTCCTTCCTCTGCACGGGTTTCTGGGTGACGCCGACACGGTAGATGGTGCGCGCAACATCGTGCTGAATGCCGGCCAGCAGGCCATCGAAAAGTGCCTGGCCTTCCCTCTTGTACACTATGAGCGGTTGTTCCTGCCCAATCGCCCTCAGCCCTATACCCTGACGCAGTTCTTCCATGCGGGTGAGGTGTTCCATCCACAGCCCATCGATCACCCTCAACATGACCAGACGTTCAGCGATCCTCATGTTCTCGGCACCTATCTCTCTCTCCTTTTCCTCATATAGCCGAACGCCGTGGCCGATAATCTCCTCAGCGATCTGACCGGCGTCCAGTTCGGCGATGCCATCGCCTATGAACCGTGGCGGCAAAGGAAGCATGGTAGATAGGTCTTCAAGCAGGGCCGTACGATCCGGCTGCTCCTCCTCAAGAGGGGAGTCGACCTTGTTCATATGCCCTTCTACGAGGCTCCTGATCTCGTCCTCGATCATGGACAGTATGTTTGCCCTGAGGTCGGCACCGCTAAGGATCTTCTTCCTCTCGGCGTAGATGACCTCCCTGTGCTTGTTGATGACATCATCGTATTCGACCAGGTGCTTACGTATGCTGAAGTTGTGGCCCTCCGTCTGTACCTGGGCGTTGGCCATTGCCTTGCTGACTATAGGATGCTCGATGGGGGTGTTCTCATCCATGCCCGCCCACTGCATGAGCCCCTTCACTCGGTCCCCGCCGAAGCGGCGCACGATCTCATCTTCCAGCGAAGCATAGAAACGCGAGCTGCCCGGGTCTCCTTGCCTTCCTGCCCGCCCCCGCAGCTGGTTATCGATGCGCCTTGCCTCGTGATGCTCGGTGCCTATGATGTGAAGCCCTCCCAGTTCAACCACCCCATCATGCTCTTGCTGCCACTCTACCTCACTGCGCTTCTGACCAACCTTCTCGGGATTCCCACCCAGAATAATGTCCACACCACGCCCCGCCATCTGCGTCGCCACCGTTACCGCCCCCGGACGCCCGGCGTCGGCAACTATCTCCGCTTCCCTCTCATGATGCTTGGCATTCAGCACTTGAGCGACTATGCCGACTCTTCCGAGAACCTCAGCCAGCTGGTCCGATTGCTCGATCGAGGTCGTGCCGACAAGAACGGGCCGACCCTGCTCATGCAATTCCTTAATCTCGCTGGCCACCGCCGCGAACTTGGCTTTCTCGTCCTTGTAGATCTGGTCCGCATGATCGTCACGAATCATCGGCTTGTTCGTCGGTATGACTACCACCTCCAGCTTGTATATCTTGTGGAACTCCTCGGCCTCTGTGACCGCGGTTCCCGTCATGCCCGCCAGTTTCCTGTACAGGCGAAAGTAGTTCTGGAAGGTTATCGTTGCCAGGGTCACCGACTCCTGTTGAATCTTCACCCTCTCCTTAGCCTCGATGGCCTGATGCAGTCCCTCGGAGTATCTCCTGCCGAACATCAGCCTGCCGGTGAACTCGTCCACAATGATGACCTGACCATCGTTGACAACATAGTCCTTGTCCCTCTTGAACAGAGCATGAGCCTTCAGGGCGCTCTCCAGGTATTGTGTCAGGAAGTAATTCGCAGGATCATAGAGATCGGGGCCTTTGAGCAGTCCTTCCTTTCTGAGCATCCTCTCGATTTTGGTGATGCCCGGATCGGTGAGGCTGGCACTACGAGTGCGCTCGTCTATGGTGTAGTCCTCGTTCCTGCTCAGGCGAGACACTAACTGCGCAAATGTGTAGTACTTCTTTGTCGCCTCTTCGGCAGCCCCGCTGATAATCAAAGGCGTACGGGCCTCGTCGATCAGGATGTTATCGACCTCGTCGACGATGGCGTAGTTCAAGTGCCGCTGCACGCACTGAGACAGATCCAGCACCATGTTATCTCTAAGATAATCAAAGCCGAACTCGTTGTTGGTGCCGTACGTTATGTCCGCCTCGTAAGCCTCTCGACGGGTGACGGGGCGCATATGCGACCACCTCGGGTCGTCAGACTCGTAACCGGGATCATACACGTAGGAAGGGGCAG
>JBLRXG010000047.1:0-7788 GCA_047920855.1 Dehalococcoidia bacterium
CTGGAGAAGCTGAAGAAGCTACATCAGATCCTGTCTAAGTAGGGGCACCACACATAATGCAGCGCGATGCAGTCTGAATTGGAGACACCGGTTAGACTACGTTTTGCGCCCAGCCCGACAGGTTACCCTCATCTAGGCAACATCAGGACCGCTCTATTCAACTGGCTGTTTGCCCGCCACCACGGCGGAAAGCTCATTTTGCGAATCGAGGATACCGATGTTGCCCGCAGGGTGGAGGGCGCAGTCGAAGCCGTTGTCAGTAGCCTGCACTGGCTGGGGCTGGACTGGGACGAAGGACCCTATTTCCAGTCGCAAAGACTATCCGGGTACCATGAGGTCGCGGAAAGGTTGCTCAGGGATCAACACACATACTGGTGCTACTGCTCGCCCGAGCGACTGGAGGTGATGCGCCGGGAACAGGCCGCGCGCAAGCAGCCGCCCAAGTACGACCGCCGCTGTCGGGATCTGACACAAGGGGAGAGAGCCCGCATGGAAACGGCAGGCATCAGGCCCGTCATGCGCTTCCGGACGCCTCTGGAAGGTGAGACTACGGTTTCCGACCTGATCCACGGCTCGGTATCTTTCAAGCATGAGACATTGGACGACTTCGTGCTGCTCAAGTCCGACGGCTATCCTACCTATCACCTGGCCAATGTGGTAGATGACCATTCGATGGAGATCTCACACGTGCTCAGGGCCGATGAATGGCTCTCCAGCACTCCCCGCCATGTGCTGCTATACCATGCCCTCAACTGGCAGGCTCCCAGCTTCGCCCACCTGCCCATGATCCTTGGGCCCGACCGCTCGAAGCTTTCGAAGAGACATGGCGCCACAACCATCACAGAATATCAGAAGCAGGGATACCTTCCGGAGGCTATGACCAACTTTCTCGCGCTTCTGGGCTGGTCGCTCGACGACCGGACCGAACTGCTGTCCCGGGAGGAACTGATAGCGCACTTCTCTTTGGACAGGGTGGGGAAGACGGCGGCAATCTTCAACAAGGATAAGTTAGACTGGATGAACGGGGTCTATATGCGCCAGCTAAGCATGGTAGAGTTCGTCAGGCGGGCGATGCCTTTTCTGGACAGGGATCTGCCTGAATCGGTGCGCCGTCCGCTTAACGCCGACTACACATGCCGGGTTCTGGCTCTCATCCAGGAGAGGGCCCGGACGCTGGCTGATGTTCCTCAGCTCGCCAACTTCTTCTTTGTCGATGAACCGGAGTACGATGCGGCCCTGCTTCTAACGGCAAAGATGGATGCCGGTTCAGCCGCCGGCGCTCTATCGGCTGCCCTTGAACTCTTGAGCGGAGTAACGGCGTGGGAAGCCTCCGAGCTCGAGGGGATCATGCGCCCTCTCGCCCTCGACCTGAACCTGAAGACAAGGGATCTCTTCGGGCTGCTGAGAGTGGCTGTTACAGGACGCACTGCAGCGCCCCCGTTGTTTGACACTATGGCGGTGTTGGGGCGACATACATGCCTGAAACGGATGAACACCGCGCTCCAACTGCTGTCCTCAGTACGATAGATGCCGGGCCAGTGATCTTCGGGTCACGACGCCCATACCCGGCCCGGAAATATACCTGTCTCCCTACGAAATTCGCAGAAAAACCCAAAGGGGTATTGACAAGGCTCACGTATTGTAGTAACAATATACGTATCGTATCGACACCAAAAGGAGGGCACGATGGCAACAGCTTATTGTATGAAGTGCAGAAAAAAGGTGGAGATGAGAAACCCGATGAGGGTCACCCTCAAGAACGGGAGACCGGCAACTCGGGGCGTGTGCCCGGTCTGCAGCACGAAGGTATTCAGAATAGGCAAAGCCTGAGTATCCCCATCTGTGTGAGTCGTCACCGCGTATTCAGAGGAGCGGGATCTTCAGATCATGCTCCGTATGTCTGCGTGAAGTCAACGGGCAAGTGGGCCTGAGTCTCTGCGGGCACATGATCCCGCAGGGGCGATGGGGCTTTTTTGCGGGCAATTGGTATAGAGGCAGAAAGGCCTAGGGATGGCTCATGTCATGCCAGTAGTCACGCGTCGGTCTCGCCATGATGCTGGCCCTCCGATTCCTGCGTCCGGTTTACCATCCAGCGTTGACGGCCTGCTCTAGTTCAGATACCTTAGTGACACACAGTTCATGAAGGGACGCTATAATGGCTGCACTATGCACGTGTGCAGTAAGGTCCCGGGATATCAACGCCTGGCCGGTATCCCGGTACTCTCGAAGGAAGCCAGGAAAAGGCTGAAGTGGTTCGATTACTACCAGTCCCATAATCGTAACGCCCGCCTCACGTGTCGTTACTTTGGCATCTCTCCCCAAACCTTCTATCGCTGGAAGCAGAGGTATGACCCTCATCACCTGGAGACTCTGGAGGACCGATCTTGTCGCCCTCGCCTAGTGCGCCAGCCTACTTACTCATCAGAACTGGTTGCTGCTGTTCATGGGATGAGGGAGAAGTACCCCAGATGGGGCAAGGATAAGCTGGTGATACTGTTGAGCCGTGAAGGGTTTGCCTGCTCAGCATCCACGGTAGGCAGGATTCTTAAGAAGCTTAGAGAGCGTGGTGTGTTAGAAGAGCCGTTGCCCAATCACATATCTGCCAGGAAGAGCCAGAGGCAGCGGCCTTATGCGGTAAGGAAACCCAAGGATTACGTAGTCAAGGAGCCGGGAGACATTGTGGAGGTAGATACACTGGATGTCAGGCCTCTGCCCGGCGTAGTGCTCAAGCATTTCACTGCCAGGGATGTGATCTCGAGATGGGACGTGCTGGAGGCTCATACCAGGGCAAGCTCCCACACCGCAACCGCCTTCATAGACACCTTATTAGAGCGGATGCCTTTTCCTGTTAAGGTGATCCAAGTAGACGGAGGATCTGAGTTTCAAGACCTCTTTGAGGCAGAATGCCAGAGAAGGGGGATAACTCTGTTCGTGCTGCCGCCGCGCTCTCCCAAGCTAAATGGGCATGTAGAAAGGGCTCAAAGGACGCATACCGAAGAGTTCTATGAGGTGACAGATAGCGGTTTTGAGATAGCAGAGCTGAACAGGGCTCTGGTGGAATGGGAGAGGGTATACAATACCGTCAGACCACACCAAGCATTGGGATACCTTACGCCTGAGGAATTCCTCAAGCATCATCAGCAAAACAGAAGAAAGGAGGAAGTGTCACTAAGGTACTGAACGAGTACAAGGTATTGCATTCTACTATATATAGTGGTAGAATGTGCTATTACCACAATCCGTAGGAGAGATCCATGAACTGTCCCTACTGTGGTGGGCAGGAAGCTAGGGTGATAGACTCTCGGGGCTTGGATGAGGTTGTAAGACGCCGGAGGAAATGCCTCACCTGCGGTTTTCGGTTCACCACCTATGAACGTATACAGCCACATGACATCTTCGTAGTAAAGAAGGATGGGCGGCGCGAAGAGTTCAGACGGGACAAGCTCTCCTCGGGGATCCACAAGGCGTGTGAGAAACGCCCTCTCCCTACAGGATCCATCGACAAGCTTGTAGACAGCATCGAGGCCGCGCTCTACGAAGTGGGCAGGAAAGAGGTCGCCAGTTCCTATATCGGAGATCTGGTTATGGCAGGCTTGAAGCAACTGGATCATATAGCCTACATTCGTTTTGCCAGCGTTTACCGGAAGTTCGCCGATATTGGTGTGCTGAAACAGGAAGTGGATAGTCTGGCAGTGAGGGGAGAGTCACCACCGGACAACCAGTTACCTCTGCTCTCCTCTGAGGCGGTCCGCTCTGCTGTTGGTGGTAGGAGTCACTGAGATGTCTGGAACCCAGAGAAGGGAGAACCATAGAGCCAACGGGCGAGAAAGGGTGGCCCGGGCTGTCTTCGCCGCTGCTGAATCCATGGGCATAAGCGACAGAAAACTGCTGGAGAAGTTCACAGAACAGGTGAGCCAGCGCCTGGAGATAGCTCAGCCGTTCCCGGGGATGGAGGAACTGGTGCCACAAAAACCAGCCCAGCCCGTCTCGTCCTCGCAGATCCGTGCCATGGTCAGGAGAATACTCACCGCCAACGAGTTCTCGCCTCAGGCTGGCAGTCGGGTCGTATCCGGCATTGAACTCAGCGATAACGCGCTGAGGGTCCTGGAAAGGAGATACCTGGCCAAGGACGAGGAGGGTCGGGTAGTCGAGACACCACAAGAGCGGTTCCGTTGCGTGGCCAGGCATATCGCCTCGGCCGAACGGCTCTTCGATGAGAAGGCCGACGTTTCCTCCTGCGAGGAGGCTTTCTACCAGTTGATGGCCAACCTGGAGTTTCTACCCAATTCCCCCACCCTGATGAACGCGGGCCGAGAACTGGGCCAGCTTTCCGCGTGCTTCGTCATCCCCATCGAGGACTCTATGGAGTCTATCTTTGATGCGGTGAAGCACACTGCCATGATCCACAAGAGCGGAGGAGGTACCGGGTTCTCGTTTTCCAGGCTCAGGCCTGAAAGGGATAGAGTGGGGTCTACTGGCGGAATTGCCAGCGGTCCGGTCTCCTTCATGCGCGCCTTCGATGCCACCACCGATGTGATCAAGCAGGGTGGAATGCGCCGCGGCGCCAACATGGCGATACTCAGTGTCGACCATCCCGACATCCTGAGGTTCATAGAGGCCAAGGTGGATCCGGAAGCTCTGACCAATTTCAACCTTTCTGTAGCTGTAACCGATGTATTCATGAAAGCTGTCGTGAAAGGCAACAACTATAATCTGGTGAACCCGCGTACCGGAAAGGTTATGGGCAAGCTCAAGGCCCGCGAGGTATTCGATAAGATAGTTGACCTGGCCTGGCGCACGGGAGATCCCGGCATAGTGTTCATTGACGAGATCAACAGGCACAACCCCACTCCGCAACTGGGTAAGATAGAAAGTACAAATCCATGTGGCGAGCAGCCGCTTCTTCCATTCGAATCCTGCAATCTGGGATCCATTAACCTATCTAAGATGCTTATGCACAGCGACGGGAAACCCGGTGTCGACTACGAGAAGTTGTCGAGAACAACCAGGCTGGCAATACGCTTTCTTGACGACGTGATTGAGGTCAACGAGTTCCCTCTGCCGGAGATCGCGCAGATGACGAAGACCACCAGGAAGGTAGGTCTGGGGGTCATGGGTTTTGCCGATATGCTTATCCAGCTTGGTATACCGTATGATAGTGAACAGGGACTTGCCGTGGCAGAGGAGATCGCGCGGTTCATATCGCAGGAGGCAGACAAGGCCTCAATGGATCTGGCACAGGAGAGGGGTGCATTCCCCGCTTTTGAGGGTAGCATCTACGATAAGCCCGGTGCCAGTCGTCTGCGGAATGCCTCCCGGACTACCATCGCTCCTACCGGCAGCCTCAGTATAATCGCCAATTGCTCCAGCGGTATTGAGCCGTTGTTCGCGCTGAGCTATGTGCGCCATATCCTTGAGGGCGAGGAGTTCATCGAGGTCAACCCCTACTTTGAAGAGGTGGCCAAGAGGGGAGGATTCCATTCTCCGGAGCTGACGAAGCAGCTGGCTGAAGGAAAGAGGCTAGGAGACGTGGAGGGGATTCCTCAGGAGACTAAGGAACTCTTTGTTACCGCTCACGACATATCACCAGAGTGGCATGTCAGGATGCAGGCTGCGTTTCAGAAATCCACCGATAGCGCCGTATCGAAGACGGTCAACTTCCCTCACGAGGCGACGCCGGAGGATGTAGCTAAGGTGTATCTGCTCGCCTACCGGGCAGGACTGAAGGGCATAACTATCTACAGGGATAGGAGCCGGGATAGCCAGGTCCTCACCGTGGGCAAGGGAGAGAGGAAGGCTGAAGCGAGTGTAACGGGAGTTAAGAAGGCTGAGGACAAGCTGTCCCCCAGAAGAAGGCCAAAAGTCACCAGGGGTGTTACCGAGAGAGTGAATACGGGATGTGGTCACATATATGTGACAGTCAACTTCGATAACCGGGGAATATCCGAGGTGTTCTCCACTCTGGGAAAATCTGGAGGGTGCGCCGCAGCTCAACTCGAGGCCATCAGCCGGCTTACGTCCCTTGCCCTGAGGTCTGAGATAGACACAGATTCGATTGTGAAACACCTGCGAGGCATCAGGTGCCCTTCCATTGCCTGGGAGAACGGACATGCTGTCCTTTCCTGTGCCGACGCCATCGCCAGCGTGTTGGAGAAGTACATCAAAGGGAAGACTGCCGCCGGTTCAACCGGGCCTTCGGAAAACCCGAAGGCCTCAGAAAACTGGGTTGGGCAATGTCCCGATTGCGGCGGCTCCCTGATTCATCAAGAAGGCTGCAATATTTGCCTCAGCTGTGGCTTCACCAAGTGCGGATAGGGTGACAGAGAAGTGGTCAGGTCGAGAGGTAGTTATTACTCTGCCCTTAAGAGGATAACCAGGGTTGCCAATTCGGACCTCGGCCTGAGGAAGACCTGCAACTTCGCAGCCAAGACCTCCGCCAGGGCAATGCAGGCAGGCGGCTGTCGCATCCTCTCGCTCAATCCTAAGAAGGAGTACCTGATCACTGTTGGTACATACGGGTTGAGTGATCTCTATCTAAAGAAGGGGCCTCTTGACGCTCGCAAGAGCCTTCCAGACATCCTGGAGGGGAAGGCTGTCTATATCGCCGATGCTACCGGAGATGCCAGGGTGCAGCATCCTGAAGTAGCGCTGGCGCAGGAGATCTCCTCCATACTCGGCGTTCCCATACTCCGAAAGGGAGAAGCCATCGGAGAAATCCGCATCTACACCCGTGAGCATCGCCAGTTTACGGAGGCTGACAGGAATTTCCTGTTCAGCGTTGCCGATGTGTGCAGTGTCGTCTTCGAGAGGGCAGAGCTTCAGCAATCACTTGACCGGGATTACAAAGCGGGTGCGAGACGGGTGATATCGTCTACTGTGTCCACAGAGCATGCTCCTACTCTCAGCCCTACCGCTTTCGCTCATCCCAGCGAGGAGGATTTCGCCAGGCTCCTGGACTTCTACTGCATTGAATGGCTCTATGAACCGCGTTCGTTTGCTCTCAGATGGAAGGGCGAGAAGATAACAGAGATGTTCACCCCTGATTTTTACTTGCCCGAGCTAGACATCTACGTTGAACTGACGACGCTCAAGCAGAACCTGATAACCGAGAAGAACCGCAAGCTGCGCCAGCTCAGGGAGCTCTACCCCGAGGTCAATATCAGGCTTCTGACCAAGAGCGATTTTCTCAAGCTGCTGGCCAAGTATGGTTACGGTCCTCTCGGTGAGGCCAAGGTAGAGGGGGTAGACAGAGTCCTGTACAGCCATGCCCAGATCCAGCGAAGAGTCAGAACCCTTGCCAGGCGCATCTCCCGGGATTATGGTGACCAGAGGCTGGTGCTGATTGGGGTTCTGAAAGGAGTTGTCTGCTTCCTGGCCGATCTCATGCAGCATCTGTCGCTTCCGGTGACCGTGGACTTCATGGCTGTCTCATACTACGGAGGAGACGGCCAGGTGGTAAGGATAACAAGGGATCTCGATAGCAGCATAGCAGGAAAGCACGTACTGATGGTCGAGGATATCGTAGACACCGGCATGACACTGAACTACATCCTGAGCCATCTCTCCGCCCATAATCCTGCCAGTCTTCGCGTGTGCACCCTGCTGGATAAGAGAGCGCGCCGGTTGCTGGATGTTCCTCTTGATTACGTAGGCTTTGAGATACCGGACGAGTTCGTAGTGGGTTACGGCCTGGACTACAAGGGTGAATACCGAAACCTGCCGTTCATCGGTGTCCTGCATCCCGGGCTGATAGCAGACGCAGAGCCCCGGTGAAGAACCTGGCTTGGA
>JBLRXG010000048.1:0-7722 GCA_047920855.1 Dehalococcoidia bacterium
TCTCGACCTCCTCCGGCGTCCTGCCCGCCAGTGTCTCTTCCAGGCGATACTTCGCCTCACCCTTCTTATCAACCCAGTGACGAAAGCTCTTCTCCTTCTGGTCGAACCCGTCAACTGTGCTGCATCCCGCCCTCATGAGCGGTTCCTGTTCTTCAGCGCCGAGTTGCTCCAGCGATTCCTTCATCCTCTGGATACGCTCTTTGACGCCCGAGATGCCGGCCTTTTCGCGCACAAGCGAGATCCTGGCCCGCGTACTCACGACGAGAAGAACAGCACCCACTGCGGCTAAGCCCACAAGGTAGACAGGACCCAGCAGTGCTCCGACTATCCCACCTGCCAGGATCGCCACGGCAGCAGCTATGCCCTTCTCTGAACCGAGGAATCCAGCCAGCCCTGCCCTGCTCCGTCTCTCACCCGCTGCGGCCAGCTCTGCTTGGCGCTCGGCCAGGTCCTTCCCGATGTCCTCGCGCTTTCTCCGGATGTCATCCAGCTTCCTCCTGAGTTCCAGTACCTGCTGCCTATCTTCGAAACCATCTATGGCCTCAAGCTCCTCACCGGCCTTCTTCAGGTTCTCTTCGTGCTTCCTTACCCTGCCCAGCAGTTCTTCAACCCTCTCGTACTCCTTCCTCAGTCCCTCGATCTTTTCCTCGACATCCCGGCGCCTGCTGTTCTTCTCCAGCAGGGCCCGGCACTTCTCATGTTCGTCCTTGACCTGAGCGAGTTGCCCGGTGACATCCACAAGCTCAACCTTCTGTGCCTCGACCTTCAGGACCTCGCTACTAACCTGGTTGAGTCTCAGTGACGCTTCCTGCAGCCTGTTCTTAAGGGCAGCGATGATCCCCGGGTTCTTGGCCGGTTTATCCAGCCCCCTCTTCATGTCGGCTACCTTGCTCTCCAGCTTCTGTATCACCTGGGACGCCAGTGTGCTCTCTTTGCCCCCGGTAACCACCTCCTCCAGGCTGTCGCCGATTTCCTTCCTGCCATCCGAGACTTCGGCCACCTGCGACTGGCGAATGCAGCAGGAGCACACGAAAAGCCTGTCCGACCTGGTCCCCAGCAGCTCATCCATCTTCTCGGCGACTTCCTTGAAGGTGTCGATCTCCTCCCCCGATTCGGTGCATGTGAGCTTGACAGTCCCCTTGTCGAAGTCCTTGTCCAGCAGATATCCCTTTCCTTCGTGCTCGAACTCCAGGCTTGTCCGGAACTGGCCGGTCGAGCCCCAGGAGGCATAAGCCTTGACCTCCCTCGCGGCGCTCTTTGGATTCTGAAACAGCGCCACGATGATGCCTTCGAGTAGGGTGGACTTGCCCATCTCGTTGCGCGGCCCCTTGACGACGTTGATTCCGGGGCCGAACTGCGCCTCGAAGTCGGCGAACCGCCTGAAGTTCGTCAGGTGAATCCTTTTCAGCCGCATTAGAGGACTTCCCTCCCGTCCAGCAGGGCAATCCCATACTGCAGGGCACTCTCGGCGATCTCCCGCTCATCGCCTTGCGCATTCTCTATCTGCTCGTTCATCAGCTTGATGAACCTGTTCATTATCAATCGCTCGGAATCCTCCGGGACGTGCCCCACCCTGGGATGAGACCTGTCGGCAAGACTGAGATGGAAGAACTTCTCACCCAGTTCTGCCTCCAGTTCTTCGGTGTTCACAATGAGTTCGGCATCCCGCAACCCTTTGAGAGTGACCCTTCTAACCAGGTCCCGGTCCGCTCCAGCGTATATCATCGCCTGCAGCATGGCACGGTCGCGGATCTCGCTCATGTCGATCTCCACCTCATCGTAGCCGCGGACTCCAGTTTCTCTTGGCTCGACCTTCACCTCGCCGGACTCGAGGAGTGTAACCAGGAGCACGGCTCCTCTCTCCCTCTGGTCGGGTATCCACTCCGGCGGGCCGGAGTACCAGGCACTCGGCTTATCGCAACAACTCCATGGCCGGTGCCAGTGCCCCAGCGCCACGTAGTCCATCCCACTCTCGCGGATTTCGTCGAGTCTGAAGACGTGGTCGTCCTCCGCCGTCTTCTCCGGGATGTATAACGACCCGTGGGCCATGGCGACATGGAATCTGCTGGAGGTGGTACGCTTGATGCCCTTGAGCGGACTCGAGTAGGAACGGTTGCTCAGATTGGGCCTGCCGTATACAGTTAGGTCGAGGTCCGGATACTCCCTCCAGGGCATCTCCTCGCCAACGAACACCGTGAGGTTCGGACAACGCTTGTCGAAATCGACCTTCCTGTATATCGACGAGGAATCGAGAGGATCGTGCGTACCGGGAACCACGCAGATCGGCACACGGTTATCGTTGAGCACACCGAACTGCTCGATAACCAGGTCGGTGTTCCTCTGGGGCTGCTGATTGGAGTCGAACAGGTCACCGGCGACAAGCACGATGTCGACGCGTTCTTCCAGGGCGGTGGCTATGACCTTCTTGAAGGTCGTCCTGAGTTGTTCTCTCTGAGCAGCGCCCCTGTCCCCGAGACCAGCAAACCTGGCCCCGAGGTGGATGTCGGCGGTGTGGAGAATCTTCAGCATACTGGGTAACCCTCGTTCAGAGAGCCCATCAAGGCTCGCAAGTTGAGCCTGTCACCGACATCCCTTCGCATCGCCACGATCATGAGTGGCCTCTACTCGTGCCTATCGTGACCACGGAGCCTTGCCAGCATCAGGACGCCCAGGATGACCCCGGTAGCCACGACCGAGAGCAGGTACATGCCCGCTCCCGCGCAGAGCCCGATGGCGGCGGTGACCCAGATCGTGGCAGCGGTTGTCAGTCCCACCACCTCCTCTTCACGGGCACCGCGCAGGATAACCCCACCGCCGATGAAGCCAACTCCTACGACAACTCCGGCGGCCACACGCGAGGTATCTGCCACGCCGGCGCCGAACCCGTATATCGATGCCAGGGTGAACAGGGCCGATCCCGCGCCCACCAGTATGTGCGTGCGGATTCCCGCCCTCTTTCCCGCTCTTTCGCGCTGGTATCCTATGCCCGCTCCCAGGGCGGTAGCCAGCAGAAACCTTAACACCGTCTCAAGCAATGGGCTCAAGTCAACACCTCCGTGCTCGGAGTTTCCCTGGCACCGCAGCGTCACAGCGTACTCCCGCTGCCAACGCACGCGCCAGTACGCGAATACACGCCATAGCTAAGCAGAATCGCTTCAGCTATAATATATCAGATTACGGCGACACCAGAAAGGCGGTCGAGAGCCTGCCATCGTCGAACAAGCCGTACACAGGAGAGGGAGTTACCGAACCCCGATACAATCCCGTAAGATGGTACTGGTAATAGATAACTACGATTCCTTCGTCTACAGCCTGGCTCAGTACCTGGGCGAGTTGGGGCGGGAGCCTGCCGTCCACCGCAACGACCGGATAACCCTGAGCCAGATCGAGGAACTGGCCCCTACCCACATCATCATCTCACCGGGCCCGTGTACGCCACTGGAAGCGGGCATCTCCAACGACGTGATCACGCATTTCTCTGGCAGGGTCCCCATACTGGGAGTGTGCCTGGGACACCAGTGCATCGGCTACGTCTATGGGGGCAGAATCGGCAAGAGCCCTCCGGTGCACGGCCGGACATCGATCATCCATCACGACGGCAGAACCGTCTACACAGGACTGCCCAATCCATTCCCCGCTACACGCTACCATTCATTGATCATCGAGGACGAAAGCTTTCCCGCCTGTCTTCAAGTCACCGCCAGGGTCCCTGAAGGCACGATCATGGGTGTGAGACACCTGGCCTGCGTAGTGGAGGGAGTCCAGTTTCATCCCGAGTCCATCCTCACGGAGGTAGGACACGATATCCTCAGGAACTTCCTTAGCTTCTCGAAGCCGGTCTGGGAACCAGAGGTTGTTCGCAGCGAGCCACAGGGCTCTTCGGATACCATCTCCATCGACGTGAGAGGGTCAGGGTGAGGGTGATATGACCGAAGACATCATCTACCTCAACGGCCGGCTGCTCCCCCGCTCCGAAACCCGGCTATCTCCGTTTGACCACGGCTTCCTCTACGGGTACGGGCTGTTCGAGACAATGCAATCCTACGACGGGCATATCTTCCGCCTCGACCGTCACCTGGCCCGCCTGCGCAGTTCGGCCCGCGCGTTGGGTCTCGGCCTGGCCCTCGGAACTGCGGAAGAGACACACTGGCTTGAGTCGGCCTGCCTCAGCACACTCGAGGCCAACAAGCTCAAGGATGCCCGTATCAGGCTCACCGTCACAGCGGGCGAAGGCGAGATGACGCCCAATCCGACCACATGCCGGGCTCCCACCATACTGGTCACCGCCAGGGAACTCGTTCCCCTGCCCGATGAGGCATATGGGGTCGGTTACACAGCGATGCTCTGTTCGCTCCGCCGCAACAGCCGCTCGCCTCTATCCCGCATCAAGTCGACCTGCTACGTTGAGAACATCCTAGCCCGCATGGAGGCTGAGGACGCCGGATGCGACGAGGCCGTTCTACTCAATGAGAACTGCTATGTCGCTGAGGGCAGCATGACCAACATCTTCCTGGTCAGAGAGTCCCCATCCCCAGAAGGGAGAGATCCTGCGAGGATGCTCGTCACCCCCTCGATAGAGAACGGCGTGCTGCCCGGAATCACACGCGAGGCTGTTCTCGAGATCGCCGCGACTCTGAGCATCGAGGTGCAGGAGAGGCAGGTGGAGTTGAGGGAATTGGTCGAGGCCGATGAAGCCTTCGTCACAAACTCCATACTGGAGGTCATGCCCCTGACCCGGTTTGAGGGGAAGCCCATCGGCCCCGGCAGGCCCGGCCCCGTGACGGAGACATTGCTCGCAGAATACGGGAGACTGGTGCAGGAGGAGACGCGATGACCCCCTTCTCCAGGCTCGACTTGATCCGTGACTGTGAGCGGAAGGAGATACTATGACTCCACGCGCACTTGACAGTCTGCTCTTCGGCACGGGCGGCGTGCCCGTCAGCGCTGAGTCGCGCTCCACGGAGGCAGGCATCGAGCGGATTTTGGAACTCGGCCTCGGCTGCATGGAGGTCGAGTTCGTCCAGGGTGTGAAGATGGGCCCGGAGGTCGCGGTCGCAGCCGGAAGACTGGCTGCAGAGAAGCAGATAGTGCTCACCGCCCACGCACCCTATTACATCAACCTCAACTCCGTGGAGCGGCAGAAGGTACACATGAGCAAGGAGAGGATACTTCAGACCGCCCGCATCGCAGCCCTTCTCGGTGCCAGGAGCATTACCTTTCACGCCGCCTTCTACCTGGCAGACAGCCCTGCAGATACCTACGCTGCGGTGAAGAGGCAACTGCAGAAGGTGATGGACATCCTCAGAGATGAGGGCAACACGGTGATGATCCGTCCCGAGGTAGCCGGGAAGTCCTCCCAGTTCGGGACAATAGATGAACTGCTTCAGCTAAGTGCCGAACTGGAGGGAGTTGCCCCCTGTATAGATTTCTCACACTGGCATGCCCGGACGGGTCAGGCCAACTCGTACCCGGAGTTCCTCGAGATCCTTGACCGCGTAGAGGCCAGGCTGGGCAGGCAGGCGCTGGACGACATGCATATACACGTCTCGGGCATCGTCTACGGCCTGAAGGGAGAGATCAAGCACATGATGCTCGATGATTCGGACTTCCGCTACGTCGAGCTGCTCAGGGCGCTCAAAGAACGAAGGGCAAAGGGCGTCGTCATCTGCGAGAGCACCCCTTACCTGGAGCAGGACGCATTGCTTCTCCAACAGACCTACCGGGCCCTGCCTGGCTAGAACCGACCGGCACCCCGCTACCGCACCAAATCCCCACCACCCGGGCAGCCGCATCGTTTGACACGCTGAAGCCGCAGGCATTAGAATCGCTGCTCACCGAAGAACATACGCCGACAGGTGGCAATATCCCTCCGGTGCACTGCCATGGATAGACCGTACGTGATCCTGTGTGTATCCGCCTCCATAGACGGGCGCGTCTCGCTCGGGCCGAACCGGACCATGTTTGACCTCGGCAAACGGGACGAGGTGCTGGGTACGCGCGAAGAGTGGGAGGAGTTCTACGGCAGCTTCCAGGAGCGGTACCAGCCCGATGTCTATATGGAGGGGAGCAGCATGATCGTCAAGGAGGGCGCCGAGCTTCGCACACTCGCCCCTTACGACGGCGATCCCGAAAAGCTCCGTCGGGACTACCTGCCCCGGGAGGTGATCGACCGGCCGGGCAGGAAAGGCTGGCTGGCGGCGCTGGACGGGCGGGGCAGGTTGAGGAGCGGCTATACCGGAGAAGAAGACAGGCCCCTGATGCACCTCGTGTCCCGCTCCGTGTCGCCGGAGTACCTGGCATTTCTGCGCAGGACCGGCATCCCTTACCTGGTCGCCGGCCAAGAGAGGGTAGACCTGGCGCTCGCCCTCAACAAGATGAAGGAGAAGCTCGGAGTCAGGACCGTCCTGACCAGCTCCGGCGGCAGGCTCGCCGGTGCACTGCTCAAGCTCGGCCTGCTCGATGAGGTCCACATACGCTTCAACCCGGTGATCATCGGCGGATTCAACGCCCCTGTGCTGTTCGCCTCGCCCGATCTGGAGGAAGGCGAACCTCCGGTATCCCTGGAGGTCATCGAAACCTGGGCCTGCCCGGCCGGCCACATATTCGTTGGATACAGAGTGGTCCGGGGCTGAACGAAGCGCCCGGCCGGCCACGGCCTCCGCATCTCACCGCCTAATGGACTACGCGCCATCGTAGACTGACGTCCGGCGGCATAACCAGGGGGTCTGGTAGCATCGCCCCCAATGCTTCTGTCATCCTGAGGGAGCCCCGATCCATCCCGATGAAATCGGGACGACGAAGCTATCCGGTTGTATGCCTCGCGGGCCTACTCGAAGGTAGCGTTACCCGCTCTACTATTGTACGCTTCGCCTGGAAGAAGCACTGCTTCTCGATCGTTGTGCCTCAGTGAGTAACCTCTTCCTCAGCCTGATATTCTCAGGAGTTACCTCAATCAACTCATCATCATTGATGAAATCAACTGCCTGTTCCAGGCTCAAATTCACGGGAGGAGTCAGCTTCATGGCAATATCGGATGTAGACGACCGTACATTGCTCTTCTTCTTCTCTTTGCACACGTTGATGGCTATGTCCCTGGGTCGTGAGTTCAGGCCTATTACCATGCCCTCATAGACCAGCGTGCCTGGTTCAATAAAGGTGCTGCCTCGCCCCTGGGCATTATTGAGACCATAGGTAACAGCTGTGCCCTGTTCCGATGCCACCAGCGCTCCGTTGCGACTTGAGATCATATCGCCATGATAGGGTTCATAGCCAAGAAGAACGGTATTCATGGTACTCCTACCACGTGTGGCCGTAGAGAAAGCATTGCGGAAGCCAATGAGTCCTTTTGTAGGCACATGGAATACCAGACGCACACCATCGTGGCCGCCATTACGCATGTCCATAAGCCGAGCCTGCCGCTTGCTCAGTATCTCGGTCAAGATCCCAATATACTCATCACTGGTATCAATGGTAAGAACCTCTACAGGTTCTACAACGTTGCCGTCAATCATCTTGGTGATAGCTTCCGGTTTGGAGACCTCGAATTCATAGCCCTCCCGGCGCAAGGTCTCGATCAATATGGCCAGATGCAGTTCTCCCCGCCCCTTGACCAGAAAGGTATCGGGGCTAGCTGTACCCTGGACACTGAGACTGAGATTGGTCTCCAGTTCTCTGCAGAGTCGTGCCCACAACTGGCGCGTGGTGGAAAAGCGACCCTCACGG
>JBLRXG010000049.1:0-7708 GCA_047920855.1 Dehalococcoidia bacterium
AGGCGGCACTATCCCGGTAACATTTCTACATGAGTGAACAACCCCTGTTCGGTAACATTATTGTATGAGTTGACACGGCAGTGCGGTTGCGCCGGCTCAGGATCTGTGGCATAATATAGGAGACCTTTAAATCAGTCCAGTGAGGCTGGTAAGGGGGGTTATGTCACAGCAGCCGCACTCGAGAACACCTTCTGAGACCTCTTGCCAGTTTGAAGGCAGGAGGTTTTTTCATGTCTGAGAAGGTCGTCCTCACCTCAAGGGAGATGGAACGGGCCCTCGCGCGCATCGCTCACGAGATCGTAGAGAAGAATAAAGGTGCCGAAGACGTTGTCCTCGTGGGGATGCGAACCCGGGGGGTACCACTGGCCAGTCGCATAGCTGGCATAATCGAAGCCTTCGAGGGATTCCCGGTTCCTGTCGGAGCGCTCGACATCGGCCTCTACCGCGACGACCTGGCATCCTCAACACCCAGGCCAGTTGACGAGAGCGACACTGATATTCCTACCGGTATCACCGACAAGCGGGTGATCCTGGTCGATGATGTCCTATACACCGGACGAAGCATCCGGGCCGCGATGGACGCCTTGACCGACCTCGGTCGTCCGGCCTTCATACAGCTGGCCGTGCTTGTGGACCGTGGTCACAGGGAATATCCCATACGAGCCGATTACGTGGGTAAGAACATCCCCAGCTCCAGAGATGAGGAGATACAGGTACTGCTGCGCGAAACCGATGGCGCTGATGAAGTGGTGATCGCGAGATCGGCCGAGGAACAGCTGTCCGTAGAACACTGTAAGGAGAGGCGATCATGAACCTGACAAACAGAAATCTGGTGACGATAGACGACATGTCTAATGACGAAATGGAGGCGGTGTTCTGCCTGGCAGACGAGATGGCCGACTCAACCGGTGCGCAGTACGGGCTGTGCCAGGGCAAAATCATGGCCACGCTTTTCTTCGAGCCGAGTACGAGGACCCGGCTGTCCTTCGAGGCTGCGATGCTCAGGTTGGGAGGACGTGTGATAAGCACGGTTGACGTCGGAGCCACCTCGCTGGCCAAGGGCGAAAGCATAGCCGACATGGCGAAGGTGGTGGGCAGCTACGCAGACATAATCGTTATGAGACACCCCTGGGAGGGAGCGGCGAGGGTCGTTGCCGACTACGCCGGAGTTCCTGTAGTGAACGCAGGCGATGGCAGTCACGAGCACCCGACCCAGACCCTGTGTGATCTCTATACGATCAGAAAAGAGAGACAGACACTTAAGGGGCTCAGGATCGCGCTTTGGGGAGATCTGAAGCACGGACGAACCATACATTCTCTGATCTATGCCCTGGCCCGCCTGGGTGCCTCAATGCTCTTCTGTCCCGGCTCCGGCCTTGAGCTACCGGGGCACGTTACGAGAAGGCTCAATACCGAATACAGAGGCGAAGTGAAGAGGTGCGATCATCTGAACCACGAACCCGGTAGAAAGCTCTTTCCCATCGACGCTATGTACATCACCCCCACCAGTCATCATCAGCTCGCCATGCTGGCGGATGTAAGCCTCAACGTGGAGCTAAAGGCAGGAGTCGATGCCCTGTATGTGACCAGGCTGCAGAAGGAACGGCAGACTGCGACGAGAGATCGGCAAGAGCCTGCCAGGTACCCCGTAGTGGACAAGGAATTACTCAAAGGAAAGGGGTTTGAGAAGACTCTTGTCATGCATCCATTGCCCCGCGTTGATGAACTGGCCTACGAAGTTGATGCCGACCCCAGGAGCAGGTACTTCAAGCAGGCCGCCCATGGCATACCCGTCAGAATGGCGCTCATAGCCATGTTACTGGGTTTGCGAGATATCTCGATTTCGAGCCAATACCCCTCCTTTGCCAACAAGGTGGAATACCCCGCCTACAGGCGGGATTCCGGGGTAAGGTGTCCCAACGCAAACTGCGTTTCAAACCAGTCAACCGAGACGAAGTACATCAAGCCCGAGTTCAAGATCGTTAGTAACGAGCCCCTGACCCTGCGATGCACATATTGTGATCACGAGCTACATCCGGAGTATGTTGCCAGTTCGGACTGGCACCAGGGCACGCTGGATAACAAGAAGTATCACAGCGCCAGGAGTCGCTGGACGAGGAAGATAAGACCGGAGAATCTGATAGTTTTCGCTTCCGAAGACGAAGCCCGCGCCTGGCAGTCCAAGAGCGGCGGCTTGCACTAAGGGATGAAGAGAGAAGACGCCATCCTGGTTATCCACAGTGGCCGGATAATCGATCCCAGCCAGGGAATCGACCGGATCGGGCACATAGTAATCTCCGGGGGCCGGATCCTGCAGCTAGAAGACGGCATCATCCGGAGATCCCCCGATGGGTTTGTGCACAGGGCACAGAGTCTGGACGCCACGGGAATGGTGGTCTGTCCCGGTTTTGTGGACCTCCACTGTCATCTGCGAGAGCCTGGTTTCGAGCACAAGGAGACCATCCGTACAGGGACAGAAGCTGCTGCCAGGGGCGGCTTCACCACCGTCTGTTGCATGGGAAACACGGAGCCTCCTCTGGACACTCCTGCAATGGTGGAGTGGGTGCAGGCGAAAGCCAGCACAGAGGCACTTGTCACGGTTCTTCCCATAGGTTGTGTAACGAAAGGCAGAAGGGGCCACGAGTTGGCCGATATGGCCGGACTCGCGGCAGCCGGTGCGGTCGCCTTCAGCGACGATGGCGACCCCGTTGCAGACCGGCAGTTGATGCGTGATGCCATGATGCGCAGCCACAGCCTCGGCTCAATCCTGATCGATCACTGCGAGGACAAGACCCTGAGCAAGTGCGGAGTCATGAATGACGGACGCCTGGCAACTGAGTTTGGATTAAGGGGTATTCCTCCTGCAGCTGAAGAGGTCATGGTGGCTCGTGACCTGACGCTGGCCAAACTGACAGGCGCAAGGGTCCACATCGCCCATGTCAGCACCAGGGGCTCAGTCGGGCTCATCCGTCGCGCCAGGGAAGAAGGAGTGCCGGTAACCGCCGAGGTAACGCCCCATCATCTGACCCTGACCGAGGACGATATCCGGAGAGTTGAAAACGGCACGCTACTCGACAGCGATGCCAGGGTGAATCCGCCACTGCGTACAGAGGCGGATATCGAGGCCCTCACGGGCGGGCTTAGAGACGGGGTAATCGACGCCATCGCCACGGACCATGCACCACATTCGGCAGCGGACAAGGAGTGTAGCTTTGAACTGGCCTCTCCCGGCATCAGCGGATTCGAGACCGCTTATGGCTGTCTCATGAGCCTGGTGCACCATGGAGAGATGAGCCTTGGCCTGCTGATCTCCAGGCTGACTAGCGATCCTGCCCGGGTTATAGGCAGGGATGGCAAACTCGGCACGCTAAAGGTAGGCGCTCCTGCCAACATCGTCATACTTGATACCGAACGTGAATGGATGGTAGATAGCCGCAGGTTCGCCTCCAGGGGCAGGAACACTCCTTACGAAGGGCACAAGCTCAAGGGAAAGGTGATGGCTACAATAGCAGACGGCAAACTGGTCTACAAGGACGAGGCCATGCCGTCGCGTGGCCCGTACCGGCAAGAGGACCGGTAAGAGTACATACTTGACCGCGAAAGACCCTTATGTCTAAGAAAGCTGTCCTGGTACTAGAGGATGGTTCGGTCTCTGAAGGGTCTTCTTTTGGTGCCGGGACTACCGCGTATGGTGAGGTTGTCTTCGACACCGGCATGACCGGCTATCAGGAGATGCTCACTGACCCATCCTTCTCCGGACAGATCCTGATTCCTACGTATCCACTGATAGGTAACTACGGCATCCATGAGTGTGACTTCGAGTCCGGGCAGATCTGCGTCAGGGGACTGGCCGTCAGAGAATGCTGCTCCGATCCCAGCCACGGGCAGAGCAAAGGCACACTGCACGAGTTCCTGCTGGCTCACGGCATTCCTGGCATCAGCGGTTTGGACACCCGTGCCCTGACCCGTCACCTACGGTCTTCCGGAGTGATGATGGGTATTATCACCTCCGACATGACCGTCGAGGAGGCATTAGAGACACTGGATAGCATTCCCCGCTACGACGCAACTGACTTCGTCCGCCAGGTCAGCACGGGGCAGCCATACGACTGGCAGTCGGGTGCGCCCGCCGACTCTGCCTCCTCTCGATTGAGCGGGAAGAATAGGAATGGCACTAGCAGGGGGCAGCCACGAGTAGTGGTCATCGACTACGGCCTCAAGTACACCATCCTGCGTATCCTGAGCCGTCTCGCATGCCGTATAACCGTCGTCCCGTGCTTTTCCTCGATTCAGGACATCCTGTCCATGGATCCTCACGGCATCGTTTTGTCACCGGGGCCTGGCAACCCCGAACTCATGGACGACATGGCCGAGACGGTGCGCGGACTCATAGGCCGGAAGCCACTGATGGGCATATGCCTGGGACACCACCTGATAGGCAAGGCCCTGGGAGCCAGGACGTTCAAGCTCAAGTTCGGGCATCGCGGCGGCAACCATCCCGTAAAGGACCTGGCCACGGGGAGGGTCTACATCACCGCCCAGAATCATGGTTACGCCATCGATGCAGATACCCTACCCCAGGATCTCGAGGTGACTCAGGTAAGCCTGAATGACGGAACCGTGGAAGGGCTCCGGCACCGTGAACAGCCAATCATCTCCATTCAATACCACTGCGAGGCATCACCCGGTCCGCTTGACAACCTGCATCTATTCGAGCGGTTCGTGGGCATGATGAAGGGCCGGCTTTGAGAGTAGAGGACATGCCCCCACTTTCGAAGGTCCTGGTCATCGGCTCGGGGCCAATAGTTATCGGGCAGGCAGCCGAGTTCGATTACTCGGGAACCCAGGCTTGCCGGGCATTGAGGGAAGAGGGCATCACGACTGTTCTGGTCAACTCAAATCCCGCTACCATAATGACCGACGAAGGTATCGCAGACATCGTCTATGTCGAGCCCCTTACCCTTGACGTCCTGACACGCATAATAGATAGAGAGCGCCCCGACGGCCTGCTGCCGACCCTGGGAGGGCAGACGGGGCTCAACCTGGCAGTCGAGTTGGCCAACGGGGGCATACTCGACAAGTATAGTGTACGCTGTCTCGGCACACCGGTGGCCACCATAAAGCAGGCCGAAGAACGCTCCTTGTTCAGGCACCTTCTCGTTGATATAGGAGAGCCTGTCCCCGCCGGGAGAACAGTGAGTTCCGTCCAGGATGCCAGGGAGCTGGCCAGTTCCATCGGTCTTCCCCTCATTATCCGCCCATCGTACACCCTGGGCGGCACCGGCGGCGGTATCGCTCGCACTGTAAACGAACTCGAGCATGTCGTGGCCAGCGGACTGGAGTCCAGCATAAGCCACGAGGTTCTCGTAGAGCAGTGCATCCTGGGATGGAAGGAAATCGAATTCGAGGTGATGCGGGATGGAGCCGACAATTGCATCGCGATCTGTTGCATGGAGAACATCGATCCGATGGGGGTGCACACCGGCGACAGCATAGTTGTGGCTCCCAGCCAGACTCTCAACGACAAGGAGTACCAGATGCTCAGGTCGGCAAGCCTGAGAATCATCAGGGCCCTGGGCATACAGGGAGGGTGTAACGTGCAGTTTGCCCTACCTCCCGGCCCGGCAGTGGCGGAGAGATGGGCGCCCGGGTGGAAGCCAGCCACGTCGGGAGAATACTACGTCATTGAGGTCAACCCGCGCGTCAGCCGTAGTTCGGCCTTAGCCAGTAAGGCCACCGGCTATCCCATTGCTCGAGTAGCAGCCAAGATAGCAGCAGGCAAGCGACTTGACGAGATTGCGAACAGGGTCACAGGCAGGACTCTGGCGTGTTCCGAGCCGGTACTCGATTACTGCGTGGTCAAGATACCGAGATGGCCTTTCGACAAGTTCACCATGGGCGACCGGGGTATCGGCAGCCAGATGAAGGCTACCGGTGAAGTGATGGCCATCGACAGGTGCTTTGAAGCGGCTCTGCAGAAAGCAGTGCGCTCACTGGAATTCGGCGGACGTTCGCTTCTGTGGGAGGACCCCGCCTGGAGCAAGTGCCAACGACCCGATTCCTTCCCTCTTCACCCCAATGACCTCAGGTTGTGGGCTGTGATGGCCGCTCTGCGGAGAGGAGCCGCACCCGAGGAGGTTTCGCGGGTCACAGGCATCGACCCCTGGTTCATCCACAAGCTCAGGAACATTATCGATATGGAGAGGAGGCTCCTATCCGAACCGCTGGAACCGCAGCTTCTGCGGGATGCGAAGAGACTGGGTTTCTCCGACCAGCAGGTTGGTACCCTGGCCGACAGGCTGCCGGAGCAGGTAGCACGCACCCGCCGCGAATGGCATATTCGACCGGGGTACAAGATGGTTGATACCTGTGCTGCCGAGTTCGATGCCGAGACAGCCTTCTTCTACAGCACCTACGAGCAGGAGAATGAAGCCCGGCCTTTACAGGAACCCAAAGCCGTGGTTATCGGCAGCGGCCCCATACGCATCGGGCAGGGGATAGAATTCGACTACTGCTGCGTCCATTCAGCATGGGCGCTCCGGGAGACAGGAACCAGGAGCATCATGATCAACTCCAACCCGGAGACTGTTTCCACCGATTTTGACACCAGTGATCGCCTGTACTTCGAAGCCCTCGATGAGGAAGGACTCCGTGAGGTACTGGAGAACGAGGCCGGCGGCTCCATCCCTCCATCCATAGTCCAGTTGGGCGGGCAGACACCCATTAACCTGGTTGACTTCCTGGCCCGCAACGGCCTGCCGATACTGGGCTCAGGCCCCGACGCCATCGATATCGCCGAGGACAGGCGCCGCTTCGAGGATTTCCTGGATAAGCTGGGCATCCAGCAGCCGCCCGGAGCGGCTGTGTCATCCGTGGAGGAGGCCCTGAACACCGGAAAGATGCTTGGCTATCCCGTCCTGGTTCGCCCTAGCTATGTGCTGGGAGGCAGAGCCATGGAGATAGTGCACAATGAGACCGAGTTGATTCGCTACGTTACCGTGGCGCTGGAGCTGAACAGCCAGCACCCCGTGCTTGTAGACAAGTACCTGCAGGGAAAGGAGGTCGAGGTGGACGCCATCTGCGATGGAGAACGGGTGCTCATCCCTGGCGTGATGGAGCACATCGAACGGGCGGGAGTACATAGCGGAGACTCCCTGGCAGTGTACCCCGGACTCACTCTGACCAACAGAGAGGTGGAGACGATGGTGGACTACGCCACCAGGATCGGGTTGGCACTTGACGCCAGAGGCTTGCTCAACATTCAGATGGTTATTGTTCCGCAAGACAGCGAATCGTCAACATACGTGCTTGAGGTGAATCCCCGCGCCAGCCGCACCGTGCCATTCATGTCGAAGGTTACCGGCGTGCCCATGGTCGGATTGGCCACCAAGATCATGACCGGCATCAGCCTCAAGGAGCAGGGCTACGAAGGGGGTTTATGGAAGAGGCAGAGGCTGGTTGGCGTAAAGGCTCCCGTCTTCTCCATGTCCAAACTCACCGGAGTCGACAGCTACCTCAGCCCTGAGATGAAATCCACAGGCGAGGTTATGGGCATTGACTACACATTCGAAGCAGCCCTTGTGAAGGCGCTTCTGGCCGCCGGCCTGATGCTGCCTCAAGAGGGCAGCCTGCTGCTCAGCATTGCCGACAGGGACAAGGCTGAAGCCCTGCCACTTATCAGGGAGCTGCATTCGCTTCACTTCAGGCT
>JBLRXG010000050.1:0-7558 GCA_047920855.1 Dehalococcoidia bacterium
AGATGATCGGGGTCAACGCCTATCGACTTGAAGCCCTTTGCGGTGAAAAACTCACGGGCCGTGTACTGGTCATGCGGTCTGCCCTCGAAGGTGTTCACCACAAGCGCCAACGGCGGCTGACAGTCAAACCATAACACGGGCCTGTCAACGTCAGCCATCAGGTTCGAGAACAGCCGACTGGCAACCCCTTTGCGCAGGCCCTTCCCCGGTGGAACGTAGATGCAATCGATGCGGACGATCCTCTCCTCAGGAACGGGAGGGTACTGGATCATGCCGACCGAATCATCGCCCAGGTATGCCACCTTGGCAAACGAACCCCATCTCCGTACCATGTCAGTTACCCATGCCTTCTTCTCTGTTACGCCCTGTGCCCAGTCCGGATCGTGCATCTTATTAGCCGGAACGCACACTCGGCAGAGATCGTCCGCGTTTGCCTCTGTAGCATCTTGAATGCAGATCTCATCCATTGCCTCTTGCTCCTCGATCCTCAGCCAATGTAGCGGCTAGAGAAGACAGATAGCTCCTAGCCTCCTCCTGCAATACTTCAGAGCCCAGAACTGCTATCTGCCTGGTGTCGTACTTCTCCTCCAACCAGCGGATGAATGCCAGAGCAAGGAAATAGCCCGTCTGCTTCCGACCTCTTATGTCAAGCCAGTCGCCGAAGAAGTCGTTCATCGCCTGTCGTTCGTCAACTCTGTTCAGGTATTCGCGTGCCAGCCACGCTTTGTTCCTCCCGCACCAATGAACCCAGTCCTCCCCGTCCGACTGGTTCCACGTTTCGGCCCCGAATATCAGGTACTCACACCTTTTGGCAAACCCCTCGCTGAGAAGAAGAAACAAGGGGTCCTCTTCGTGGGCTTCAAATATGCCCAGTTCATCTCGCCACTTCATATGGACCAGGTGCCCGACCTCATGTGACAATAACTCACGCAGCCTGTCCTCGGAGTCCCATCCCAATTCCGCTATCTTCTCCAACCCGAGGAGACAGGCCGGAGAGCTTCCATATTGCGTTGCCCAGCCAGCGCCGCACCCGATGCCGACATAGATAACGAACGTGATAGGGAAATCGAGGGCAAGTGCTCGGATCGCGCGTTCATAGATAAGGCCGCAGACATGGGGTAGAGCCTCGCTTGCCATGCGCATAACCGGAAGGTGGTTCTCCAAGTATGGAAACACCTTCTCCTCGGCAGTGCGCCGCCAGTCCAGGCCAGCTGCCTCATATCCACTGATCTGCTTTTCCAGCAACTCCGGATAATATCGCATGTATAAGAGGACTCCCACAATCGAACCTTATCTGCTGTGGTTCTCGAACATGCATGATTCCAGTACCGAAGAAAGGCATCGAACGTATCTGAGACCTTGTAGGCCGCGGGCTCCCTCTTCACAACTGGCCTCGGCATATTGGCTGCCTGAGCACAAACCGTCTATCTATAATTGTCTTCTCTCTAGCGGAGAGTTCCGAGTGCCGCTGAGTTTCGTGGACAACACATCCCTCCAACCCTATCTCATTTCAGCCCAGTTCCGACCCAGCTTGATGTCTGTCTTGAGAGGCACGCAGAGTGTAACGGCCTCGGGCATAACTCTGGCAACCAGCGACCTAACCTCTTCTACTTCAGTCTCAGATACCTCGAAGAGCAATTCGTCGTGGATTTGCAGCACCATCTTGCTGGCGAGCTTCATAGCCTCCATTTCGCGATGCAGGTCTATCATGGCCACCTTGATAATGTCGGCGGAGCTTCCCTGGACGGGGGCGTTGATCGCCATGCGCTCGGCAGCCTCCCTGATCATCCGATTCTGTGAGTTTATCTCAGGGATCAGTCGCCTCCTGCCCAGGACTGTCTCGACATACCCAAGTTTGCGAGCGTGTTCCTTTGTTGCCTCAAGATATTCTCTGATCTTAGGGTACTTCTCAAAATAGCGTGCGATGAACTGAGACGCTTCCTCTCGGCTGAAGCTGGTGGCCTGTTCCAGTCCGTAGTCGCTCATTCCGTACACGATTCCGAAGTTGATTGTCTTTGCGTTCCGTCGCATCTCCGGAGTCACCTCGTACTGCGGGACGCCGTAAACCTGAGATGCTGTCAGTGTATGGATATCCTCATCACGGGCAAAGGCATCGATAAGGCCGGGGTCTCGAGACAAGTGGGCAAGGGCCCTGAGGTCGATCTGGGAGTAGTCAGCGCTGAGAAGGTATTCACCCGGGGGGGCGATGATGGCCTTCCGTATCCTAGTTCCCATTTCTCCTCTAACGGGTATGTTCTGGAGGTTGGGATCGCTCGAGGATAGCCGGCCGGTGGAGGTGCCCGTCTGGTTGAAAGTGGTGTGTACTCTCCCGGTCTCAGGGTCGGCCAGGGCCAGAAGAGCATCAACATATGTGGATTTGAGTTTGCCAAGCTGTCTGTACCGGAGTATGAACTCGACAACGGGGTGTGTGCCCTTAAGGGATTCGATGACCGAGGCGTCGGTGGAATAGCCGGTCTTCGTTCTGCGCGATTGGGGAAGCTTCAGTTCCTGAAACAGCACATTGCCCAGTTGTTGTGGAGAGTTGATGTTAAACCGGTGGCCGACACTGCTGTAGATCTCACTCTCGATGTTTGTCAGGTCCTGTCCTAGCTCCAGAGACATCCGGTTGAGCAACTCGGTGTCCGGGAGTATGCCCTGACTCTCCATCGCTGCCAGTACCGGAATCAAGGCCATCTCCACTTCGGTGAAGAGCCGCCACTGCCCATGATCGTGTAGATCGCCCTCTAAGCTTTCTTGCAGTTTCCACAAGACGTCCACGTGAGTGCAGGATCTCACGGTCATCTCGCCAATGTCCTCCAAGGGAACCGTTACAGGTCGTCTGGCGTGGCCCTCCGATTTGGAGGGGGAGGATACCTCCAGGCCCAGTCTGTTGAAGGCGAGAGCTCCAAGTCCCAGGTTCTTTTCGCCTAGAAGATAGGCTGCGAGCATTGCGTCGAAGCGGAGATTCTCGATTCCCACTCCCTGGTTGGCAAGTGCAGCCATGATGCGCTTGCCGTTGTAAGCCGTCTTCGCGATGGCATCGTTCTCCAGCACCGGCCTGACTGCGGCCATCACCAGGTGAAGCGGCAGTTGAGGAAGCTGGTTCAGGCCACGGTGTCCCAGAGGTACATAGAAAGCCTCTCCCTCTGACGGAGACACTGCCAGTCCGACCAGTTCCGCGGTAGACGGTTTTTCGTTTGACAGCTCAACTCCTATTGTGAGGTTCTTGCTCTGGCTCAGATCTGTGATCAGCTTGTCCAGTTCTGTCTCGGTATTGATGGTGTGATAGCTGCGGGGAGCGTTCTTGACATTGCCGGCGTTCGTCTGCGGAAGCCTGTGCAGCAGCCCCGTGAACTCAAGCTCCTTGAAGAGCGCTGCAACCTCGTCACGATCATAGTTGCTTACCCGGCAGGCCTTGAGATCCAGCCTGATCGGAACCTCTCTGACAAGTCGTGAAAGCTCCCGAGCTCGAAAAACCTGATCACGGTGCTCTCGAAGACTTGCCTGCAGCTTCGCCGGTGTTAGCCGATCCAGATGGGCATAGATCCCCTCAAGATCTCGGTACTCCTGAAGCAATCTGGAGGCAGTCTTGGCACCAACGCCCGGCACCCCCGGTATGTTGTCTGACACGTCGCCGACCAGCGCCTTCAGGTCGGGAAGCTGCTCTGGCCTGATGCCGTACTTCTTCTCCACGGCATCTTCATCGTAGAGAACGGTATCCGCAAACGTTCGCTTCGGAGCGAGGGCTTTCACCATGGGTGACACTAACTGAAGCATATCGTTGTCGCCGGTAACGATGATGGTGTCGATACCCTGCTGTTCCGCCTGGCTGCTCAGGGTGCCCAGAACATCATCGGCCTCGAACCCGTCGATTTCGAAAACGGGTATGTGAAAGGCCTCTACTAACCTGTGAACACGGCGTATCTGGCCTTTGAGTTCCTCCGGCGTAGGAGGACGGTGTGCCTTGTACTCCTCGAACATCTGGTGTCTGAAAGTCGGTGTCGGGCGGTCGAAGGCTACAGCCCAATGGGTGGGGCCGAAATCCGACAACACCTTCAGCAGCGTACTGGCGAAGCCGTACACGGCGTTGACCAGTTCCCCGGTCTTTGACTGGGTCAGTGGAGGCAGGGCATGAAAGGCACGGTGTACCAGGGCATGGCCGTCAAACAGCAGCAACAGCTCCTTCCCCGTGTTTGCCACGGCGTCATTATACAACGGTGCCGCCGCGGATTTCTCTCAGAATGACGAAAGAAGCAGGGCATTCCTATCGGACAGGTCATAGCTGCCTGGTTTGATACGAAGCAGCTAACTCTCAATCCGGAACAGATTGCCCGGCAAGGTCTTCGGCACGATCACCTTGAGTGACGAAGGTACGGCCTTGATGGCCACAGGCGTATTTGCATAGAGTTCGCCGTCGACGTGGACCGGCAACTGCCGCGATGATTCAACGAGCACCTGTCGACACTGGTGGTATTCGACTTTGGGATCCTTGAGATGCCTGTGTGAGAGTACCTTCATGGCATGGTTCACGAAAGTGAAGAAGCCTTCACCTTTGAATACGTACAAGTCCAGCTTCCCGTCGTTCACACGAGCTTTGGCTCCGATTGCGACCATGCCTCCGTATAGCTGAATGTTCGTGACGACGACCAGTGGTGTGCTGATATCCAGTGTCCTGTCGTCCAGTGTAAGACGAACTGCGGTACCCGAGTACGTATAGGCTGACTCGATAGCGCTGAGCACGTAAGCCCACGACCCGAGGGCCTTCTTCTCCCTCTGGGATATGCTCTCCACTATCGCTGCCTCCATCCCTATTCCCGCAGATATCAGGAAGTAGCGTCCGGAGATTTCACCCACATCGATGGCGACTGTCTGTCCCTCCACCAGGACGCGGGCAGCATCCATCAGGACCTTTCTGTAGTAGTTCGCAGGCAACGGACGTGCGATCAGTTCCTCCAGACCTGCCACCAGCTTTGCCGCCTGAGTGCCCGGCAGAATCGGATTCAGAGCAGGAATGCCCATCTGCAGTGCCCACGAGTTGGTTGTCCCGGCGGGAAGCACTCCTAGAGCAGCCTCTGTGTGCACCAGCCCGTTGGCCACCTCGTTGACGGTCCCATCACCTCCTGCAGCGATCACCACCCCGGCACCATTGGTAACAGCATTGCGAGCCAGCGTCGTTGCCTCCTGGGGCCTGCTCGTCTCTCTCAGGCTTACAGACCAGCCACAGCGACTCAGATAGGCAACCACGTGATCCAGTTCGTGTCTAACTACAACCTGGCCCCCGGATGGGTTGTATATAATCTCTGCCTGCATGAACTCTCAACTCGGTTCGATTGCCGCTACTGCTCCATGCTACCGCTGCTGTAGGGATCTGTCAATCTCGATTGGGCACCGCCCAGTCTGGGGTCCCGCGCCATGTGATCAAACAAGGCATCCTACTAATCCCGGCCTTTCCGCCAGGGGTGTGCAGGGGATATAATGGTCTGGCGCATCTCGATCATGAGAGGAGAACGACAGAATGCCTGTAGTTCATGTTCCGGGCACCAAATCAAGACACATAATGCTATATGCTCTCAGTACATGCGGCTGGTGTCATAGAGCGAAAAGACTCCTTGATGAACTTGGCGTGGAATACGACTATATGTATGTCGATAGGCTTGATGGCGATGAAAAGAAGACCGCAGTGCGGAATGTCAAAATGTGGAATCCAGCCTGCAGCTTTCCGACCATCGTAATAGACGACAAGAGCTGTCTGGTTGGCTACGACGAAGCGCAGATCCGGAGGGAACTCAAGAAGTGAATGAACACCATAAGGCTGAGCAATCGATAGACGCGTTGTACGACGAGTTGCTCAGGGACGGGGAGGCCAGTGGCTACTACCTCAACCCTGACGTTGAGTTGACCAGGTTTCTGATCGAGGGCCTGATTGCTAACGAGAATAAGTATGGCTATCGGGCCTGCCCGTGCCGCCTTGCCTCCGGAAACAAGGGCGAGGATCTTGACATCATCTGCCCCTGTGATTACCGGGATGCTGACCTCAATGAGTACGATGCCTGCTACTGCGCGCTGTATGTGTCCGAGGCCGTTCTAACAGGAGAGAAGAGTGCGCACAGCATACCCGAACGCAGGCTTCCTGCTGAGCAGAGAACCAAGAAGGTCCGAGCCAGTGGCGGCCAACTATCCAGGCTCCCACACCCAGTGTGGAGGTGTAAGGTCTGCGGCTACCTGTGCGCAAGGGGGAAGGCGCCAGAGGTTTGCCCCATATGTAAGGCGAAGGCGGACCGCTTCGAGCGGTTCATCTAGGCGAGGCGGCAGGGCAACAATACCGACCGTCACCGGTCTCCCGCATGAGTCATAACCGGATAACCAAGGGTTAGACGCCTGTCCCCTGTGGTCTGCGGAAGACTGCCGCCTACGCTCGCTGCCTGGCTTCAGACCTGTGGAATCCGGTGCAACTGTATCAGGCCGCGGCCGTAGCCGGTTCCATTCTGTCAATCTCTGCCGCGTCTGTTAGCCCAGATGAGAACTCCTATGCCTGCGAAGAAGAAACCAAGGGCCTTCATAATGGGTGCAAGGGCAGCCAAAATCTCCAGTGCTTCCATGTCGTGTCAACCTCCTTTCTGTACATCTGCGGGTGCATCATATACAGTGCTAGGCCTATTCGTGAATATACCTGGCGTGCCCATCCTGTCGAACACTGAGTCAGTGAACCGCGACAGCACACTCATCTAGCCATGAATACTGCAAATCAGGTAGTCGATGACAGGGTCTGTATCGTCTACAATGTCATTGAGCGTCTTTTTCACCAGAATATCGGGATAGAGGGAGTCTTCGGGGTCGTTTGCAGGGTCGGGCCGGGTGAAGTACTTGTATGACACGCCCAGTACAAACCCCGAGTTCGGAAGCTGGAAAGAGATCATGTCGCCGAAGGACGACGGCGCATTGCCTGTGGGTTCGCCGATTACTGTGCCCAGGTTGTTGTCAAGGAATACCACAGCTATCCAGTTACCGGCGCTGAAGGTCTGATTTCCTATCAGGACAAAGACGTCTCCGGTAAAAGGGTCACCCACCGAGTTTATCCGTCTCGTTGACGGGGCGAAGGTCGAGGTGCCCCGGGTTCTCCTCAGACCTACCCTTTCAGCTGCCTGCTCAGAGTACCTGACGGCGGAGCCGTATGTTACGTAACTGTCGACGGGCAGGTGTCTCAGAAATGATTCCACCACTCGAGACTGCCCACCGACGTTCTGTCGCACGTCGATCATCACACTCTCAATCTGATTATCCTTTGCGGCAGCGAAGAAGTCTTCTACATCCTGCCTGAAAACCTCATCGTCGACGCAGACCACGAGGCTGAATGTCCCCACATTGTTCTCCCTGTCTACATGCCATTCGTGACGTTGAGCCAGCAAAGCATCGGAGCGCTCCTTCAAACCCGGTAGCCTCACCTCGAAATGCGAGGCAAGCTCGAGAACCTCACCACCTCTGTCTACAGTGAAGAGGACAGACTCATCCCGAACGAGGCCGAGATGCTCTAGAACCGGTCTTCTTCTCAGGTGCCGTC
>JBLRXG010000051.1:0-7494 GCA_047920855.1 Dehalococcoidia bacterium
CTGATCGGTGTAGGGGAGAGCTCTCCCGTATGGAAGTATTCCCTCAGGAAGGCATACGCCTCGTTCAGAACAGCAAGAGTCTCCTCTGCATGCCGCCGGTCCGCGCCGGTGTACCTGGCTTCTATGGTACCGCTGCGGACTTTGATATACTCGTCCAGCATCTATTGCCTCGTGATCGCGTCCGTGCCAGGTTCCACGTACTGCCCTTGCTCAACCTCACCGTTAGCCATCAGACTGACTCATCGGTCTTCTCCATGAAGCCATCTCAGTCCCGACGGCCATCCTTGCTCCGACATCTCAAGGATAGAACGGTAGTATTCGTTGATCCCAACCACCGTGTAGTCATAAGCCGTCGCCTCCCAGAGGTAGTAGTTTGAGATGGCAGCTGCCCGAAACTGGCCTGGCGTTGTATATGGAGTCGACTCTCCTCTGAAGTGCTGCTCAATAAGGTCGGTGTCATTCATCAGATCCCAGGTGGACGCCGGACTACCGCCCGAATGGCGATACAGAACGTCTGTCAACGGATCCACCGCGCCCCAGACTCCAGCCCGAAAGACTTCCATGATCACGTGCCCGCTGTACGCTTTCTCAGTGTCAACCAGATAGACTATTCGAGCGGGATAACCAGCCACCTGACACAGTCCACAGCCCACCCTTGCCACATCTGCGCACCAGTCAGAGCCCCGGGCAATAATCTCCTCCTCAGTGTCGCCTATCTGGACCGAGTCAAGGTCCTGACTGGCTGTCCCCTGCAGACCCCCGGCGGTAAACCGGACAATCGCCTCAATACGCTCTTCATCGGCGTTGCAGGCGAGGAGTATCCTGTCTATCCAGTACTCCAGTTCAGGCCTTTGACCCCTGCGGTAGAGACTCCTTGCCGGAGTGTACTGGCTATAGAGATAGTCGGCTGTCTCTGTACACAGCCGTACCATGTTCTCCATCAGGATCCGGTCTACTGAGCCCGGTGCGTGCGCATCGTTCTCCAGCATGATCCTGTAGGCCGGCCCAAACTGGGCGAGGCCCCGGTAGATCGAAATGTCAACCCTTTTACTCATTCCCATCCTGTTCCCCTAAAGCGTTCTTGAGGCGGAAGAGCGCAATGTGGGCAGCTGGGCGAATGCCGTCAGGCGTGAGCCCTATGGCCTGGGTGTCACACAGAGCCAACTATCACTCCAGCCCGTAGACCAATCTCGGTCCCAGGTATTGCGGGAACCGATCCAACAGAGCCCGGCGGACAAGATAACACATGTGGCAGGCGTCGACGTAACCATCTTCGTGCTCTACACTGTATTCTCTGGCCAGGAGCGCAGGACCCCCGTGGACCATGGGTCCGCAGATAGGGTGGGACTCCGCATCATAGTCCTGTACTATCTGCGATAGCGGCACCTTCCACATATTGTCCATGCTTAGCCCCTGACAGATGTGGACGTTCCCACAGACATCGAGATGCACCCTCTTGGGATATCTGAGGTCTTCGTAGGGACATTCGGTGAATCCCTCCCACCGTCTCCTGGGAAGCCCCTGCGTCAGTTTCTCAACCGCCCTCCCTCTGAACATGGTGGATCCACCGACAACCGGCTCTCCCATCTCCTGCTCCTTGTCCAGGGCTCCGTCTATCGTGGGCCTATCTATACAGATGGAGGCAGAGGGCATGCCCAGACTCCTCGCAGCATCCAGGGCATATCTGGCAGGAGCAGTGTCCCTGTCTTCAGAATGGAGCGAGTCATCGCTTATGCTTATGTCCGCGAGTCCCAGATCATGCAGCGGCCTCAGCCACAATTCGGCATCGGTTGCTGATGTCGCCCAATACGCATTGGTGACTATTCCGGTCTTCAGTCCCATTCTGCTGGCCATTCTCACACCCTCCAGCATGAGAGGATAGAAGAGAAACGGTTCGCCACCTTCGAAGTAGACCCACTCCAACGTCCTGATCTTAGCGAGCTCACTGACGACCTCCTTCATCTGATGAAGTGTGAAGGTTCCTCTGGCACTCGGGCTGCTGTAGACGAAACAGTGGTCGCATTCTGAGTCACACTTGTAGCTCAGTAGAAAATGCGCTCCTGTCAGCATTCTGGTAACTCCCGTCGACGATGAACTCGTCCGGTTCTTCCTGTTAATCCAGTATATATGAACCTCTGTGCCAGCACCACTTTTCCCCATCAGCGACGGCTACCGGGCACAGCCAGGTCAGCCACCGAAGTGCAACTCAGTCGCGATCCTGCTATCCTTCACCGCATTCAGCGATGTAGTCGCAGTACGAGCACAACCAGGCCGGGCATTTCGGGAGCTCCAGGGCCGTCCTTGCGCCTTCCAGCAGCTCAACCCTTCGTATTGCCTCCCTCCTGATAGCCTCAAGGCTTCTGAAAGTCACATCATATACCATCAACTTAGCGTCCTCTTTCGGCACCTTGACATAATAAGCGAGGAGTCTTCCACGGACGTGGTCGGTCAAGGCACACTCGAACCCGAGGCGGAGGAAATAGTGAGGGAATGTCCGAGGCAGGCGCTCTCTCTCCACGAGCGACGAGAATTTCGGATCTCGCAGGATGGTGGGCATGTTATGCCACATCTGAACCAGGTCTGCCAGCGATGCATGCCGGACCGGAACCCTCTGCGCCTCACCGGGAGCACCATAGCGCAGAGAGTCGCGGAGCGCATCTACAAAGCCGCGGTCATCCATGGTGCGGAGATACTCCTCCTTGTGCTCGTGCACCTCGTCAGTGGAAGCGGTCTGCTGTAGCTTGAGGCGCTCGAAGAAGGCTTTGCGGGGAAAGACGATGTCGTTAATGCGGAAATCGGGTGGCCGTTGCACTTCGGCCATCCTGTTCAGGAGTTGCTGCCCGGCAGTGCTGTCAACGTAGACTCGCCCTGCCAGTGCGGCTATCTCGTGACCTGCCTTCAGTGAAGTGGTGTGGCAGTCACAGACCCGTGCGTAATCACACTGCCTGTTCAACCACGGACACGCAGGGAGATTGCCGGGGTCGTTCGAGATCAGTGCCTCAAGGAGAATATCCCGCCGGCGCCGCATCTCCACCCGAATCTCCTCCAGATCAGGGAAGGTCACATGATAGACAAGTAGAGGAGGCGCGGTAGACATTTGATCCGCCTGCCTTTGATATACGATGATCTCTCCCTCGTGGGCGCCCACCATGGCGCAGTACATACCCAGTTGCTCGACATAACTCGGTCTCTGCTTAAGTAGCTTCTCCGTGTCCACGGGAGTGGACGTCGTCTTGACTTCCACCGGTATCCTCTCGTATATGTCTACCTTGCCGACAACACCATCAGCTTCTATGAACTGCTCCAGGTATTCTTCGCTCGATACGGCCGACCCGAAGGTCTTATGAAATCCGGTACCCGCCCACATAAGCTGCTGTTTCTCCAGAGGAGGGACGATTTCGGGGTGCTTCCTTCTGAAGTAAGCCTGCTTCAGATTGGTCAGGTCGGTTACCGAGACACGGTGCGGAGGACGTCGTGTCTTCAGACCCTGCATCAGGGCATCCTTGACCGAACGGTTGGCCTCGATGCGTGCTACGAAGGACGCTATGTCGAACTCAGCCATTGCGATCCTATGGTAGTTCAGTCGGCGGCCGAAGGTCAACCCGCCGGCAGAGATGAGCACCGGTCGGGAGTGGGCAGCAAGTTGGCAACTCCCCTCCGTCCGCGCACATCTGTTATGTTACATGTACGGCACCGCAGGGCACAAGGCGTTGTTGTCACGTGACGAATTGCGATGTAAAATGACATCGGTTCTGTACGAGACGTGCACAGAGAATATGCTACTCGGAGCACAGCAAAGGCAGTACTGACACAGATTGGAGCGACACCAAGCAGTGTCTAGAAGGCTGTGATGGTGGTCAGAGGGCTTGCGAAGGATGTGGATGTGCGGCACCGGACTCGAAGCTGCAGATGAACGCACTCGAAGTCAGAGATCTGGTCAAGGACTACGGTCGCTTCAGGGCCGTCAAGGGGGTATCGTTTGACGTTCGGAAGGGTGAGGTATTCGGCCTGATAGGACCAAACGGAGCTGGCAAGACTACCGTTCTCAGGACTATTGCCACTATTCTGCAGATAAGCTCCGGCTTGGTGACCGTCTTCGACTACGGGCTTCCCAGAGAGGCAGGGCAGGTTAGGAAGATAATCAGCTACTTGCCCGAGGAGGCCGGTGCCTACAAGAACCTCACGGGGAGACAGTACCTCACGTTCATAGCCAGGTTCTTCGGCGACGGAGACAGCCAGCAGAGCATGCTGGCGAGGGGCCTCGAGATAGCAGGCCTGGGCGAGAGAGTTGACGACAGAGTTGACACATACAGTAAGGGGATGACACGGCGTCTGCTCGTGGGCAGAGCCCTGATGACAGATCCGAAACTGGCGATACTTGATGAACCCACCTCGGGGCTGGACGTGATTAACGCTCAGGTGGTGAGGAAGATCATCACGAGATCAGTGGAGGCTGGAGTAACGGTCCTGCTGTCGTCACACAACATGCTTGAGGTCGAGTTCCTGTGCGATCGCATCGCACTGATAGACGACGGTAGGGTAGTTGCCACCGGGACTGCAGCGGAACTGAGGAGGGAGTACGGCGCCGCCAACATAGAGGAAGCGTTCGTGAAGGCGATTACATGATCGGCAACATAGTGAGAAAAGAGTTCAAGGAGTTGTTCACACTCTCGACGCTGCTTCCGATGGTGGTTGTTGCCATTGTATACGGCTCAGTAGGACAGATGATCGGTAGCATCGGCGAATCGATCGAGGAGAAGCCGGTAATAGGAATCGTGAATATCGACGACGGGGAACTCGCCGATGTCACCGTCTCCGCCCTCCTCGAAAGAGCCGAGGTGATATACCAGGGTGTCAGCATCGAGGAGGGCCTGACGACCGTGAAGAATGAAGACGGAGTGGTGCTTCTGGTGATACCCGAGGGCTTCAGTCAGAGCATCTATGCTGGCAGGCCGGGAGAGATCCAGGTCTTCTGGATAATGAGAGGAGCGGGGCAACTGGACTTCATGTCGTCCGGCGCTGTCGAAGGGCTCATCCAGACAGCGGACCGCGAGATATCACGGAGGCTGATAGAAGAGGACATCTCTCTGGATCCGAGCATCGCTCTCAATCCAACGGCACGGACTCAGACCACGTATTTCAAGGATAAGGTGATCCACGGCGTGGCACCGAGTGTACTGGGAGGAATGCTTATCTCGCAATCGGTAGTCATCCCGGTAGTAGTGATGATGCTGATAATCATGGCAGGGGTCTCGGTGATTTCTTCGATGGGTCTGGAGAAAGAGAACAAGACCCTCGAGACGCTCCTGACGCTGCCGGTGAAGAGGAGTAGTATAGTGATCGGAAAGATTTTCGGCAGCGCTCTGGTGGGTATGATAGCGGCAGGCATCTACATGATCGGGTTTTCGAGGTATATGAGGTCGTTCCGGATCGGAGATGTGGACTTGGCCGACTTCGGGTTGGGCCTCACTACGCACGATTATCTGCTGGTGGGGATTTCCCTATTCGTAGCCCTGCTGGCCGGGCTTTCGCTGTGCATAGTCCTGGGAACCTTCGCCAAGAACTACAAGAGTGCCCAGGGGTTGATCTTCCCGATAACAACTCTGGCTATGATCTCGATGTTCATGATCATGCTGAAGGATTTCCACACCCTTCCCTCCGTACTAAGAGTGTTTCTGTTTGCCATACCTTTTTCTCACCCGATGATGGCAATCCGGTCCCTGATGGTGGATGACTACGCTCTGGTCATCGGCGGTATCGCCTACGGAGCGGTCTTCACAGGTATCATGATAGCAGTAGCAGTCCGAATATTCAGTTCTGACAGACTGCTGACCGGGAGTGCTCCAGGAGGGGCGATAGTGGGGAGGCTGGTGTCGGCGCTTCGGCGACAGTGAAATCCCTGCTCCCGAGCTGCGATCCCCGGGCACCTGGTGCTTCGCTGCTTATCCAGGATCAGGATGTGTCGATCGTCATGGCATGGCATGGCGTAGAGGGACGAATCACTGACGGGATGGAGCGGGTAGCTCAGGTGCGCCTGCAGGTTGTCGGAAAGCCACCCGCCGCAGGTGATTTTTATGATGATCATTGACGGTTCTGCAAGGTCGGGAAGCGGGACCATAGCTCGCTATTCGGTGGCGCTGGCCAGCCTGCTGGGTCTGGACATAGGCATAGTGAACATCAGGGCCCTAAGGGACAAGCCGGGATTGCGGGCGCAGCATCTGAAGGTTGTTCAGGCCTGCTCCGAGATCTGCAGAGGCTCGGTCAAATACGCCTCGGTGGGATCGAAGAGCCTCAGGTATACACCCGGGGAGAGGTTCACCGGAGGTGACTACAGTTGGGACATCGGGACGGCGGGATCCGCCATCATGATGGCCGAGACGCTTCTGCCGATAGCTTGCTTCGCACGGCGGCCATCCAGGTTTCGCATTGAAGGAGGGCTGTTCCAAGATTTTGCCCCAACGGCCTATCATATGAAGTTCGTTCTACTACCATTGTTGGAGAGAATGGGTATAGAGGCCGATGTTGACATAATACGCCCAGGCTATGTGCCCAAGGGAGGAGGGATCATAGAGATGAGAGTCGAGCCGGTGCAGAGGTTGAAACCACTTGTTCTGACTGAGCAAGGGGAGATTATCAACATCAAAGGCATGGCTCTCTCCTCGCATCTGAAGGCGAAGATAGTCAGCCGCAGGATGGCAGAGGAATGTCGGAGTGAGCTGCTTTCTCAAGGGTATGAGTGCCGGGTCGAGGAGATCGAGGACGATAGCGCACTGCAGGAGGGAGCGGCACTAGCCATATACGCTGAGATGACCACGGGCAGCCGGATCGGGTCTGACAGGGCGGGGAGCCCCGGCAGAAGCTCAGAATCGATCGGTCGATACGTAGCGCAGACTTTTCTGGAGGATGTGGACACAGGTGCTGCGGTTGACAGATATGCGGCCGACCAGCTGATAATCTATGCTGCCCTGGCCGAGGGCATCACCAGGTATTCAGTGCCCTGCATCACGGATCACATTGACACGAACCTGTGGCTGGTGGAACAGCTTCTGGGAGCAAGAACAACGGTCAACGACGGTGTCTTGGAGATAGCAGGGGTCGGCTTCAGGTGAGGGGCCTCGGTCGGGAACTGCCGGGGACTCTAGTTCGACTCCGATGATGGGGTGTTTTGGCGACCCCGAGGGGATTCGAACCCCTGATCTCCACCGTGACAGGGTGGCATGTTAAACCGCTACACCACGGGGCCGCGCGGTAAATCCAGCACAGACTATAATAGAGAATCGCCCTCGTGTCAAGTTCGAGTCTCTTCCAATACAAGATGAGCCTGGAGGGGGTATCGATTTCTAGCACAAGATGAGCCTGCAAGATCAGGCCGGCCTGTTTATGATTGGGACATGCGACTGATCATGAACGATACAAGACTGGAGACTGTAGAACAGGTAAGACGGTTCCTGGAGGGGAATGGGGTGGTTGAGTTCAGGGGGCTGATGGTGAAAG
>JBLRXG010000052.1:0-7406 GCA_047920855.1 Dehalococcoidia bacterium
GCCATGGTAGTTCCCGGCTGTGCCCAGGCGGATACGTTTGCGCTTACACTGGCTGTGAGTCCTGCCGGCGCCGGAACGGCGATTGATGTCACCGCTTCGGGACCCTATGAGCAAGGGGAGGTAGTCACCATCAGGGCAGAAGCCGCCATAGGCTTTGGGTTCGATGGATGGACCGCCCCCGCAGGTGAGTTCGCTCAGGCGGGCATGGCTGAGACAACCTTCACAATGCCCAATCGGGCCGTGACCGTCACCGCCAACTTCGTAAGCACGGTGCGTGAGGGAGGCGCATGGGTCGATGAGATCATCATCACCCAGGAATCGTCCGCTGCAGCCTCTATCCTGAAGATGCAGCAGGGCCGTGTACACGTCTACGGCCACGACCTCACCGATACACAGCTGTTCGAGACGGTCGCCGATGACCCTGACCTGGATTTCAGGATGACGCTCGGTGGGTCGCGCGACTTCTTCTTCAACTGCTTCCCCGGCCCCGACAGTGTGGTCTTCCCCATTTCAGGGAAGCTGAACCCGTTCGCCGTGGCCGAGATCCGTGAGGCCATGAACTGGATGATCGACCGCGATTACGCTGCGGAAGAGGTCCTGGCCGGTATGGGGTTGCCGCTGTATACCCAGTTCAACCCCACCGGTGCTGAGACAGACCGGTACGCCGACCTGATCGCAGACGTGCTGGCTTACTATGCCTACTCGCCGGCAACAGGCTATGCCCAGATCGAGGCAGCCATGCTGGACCTGGGCGCGGTGCTCACCGGAGGCAAGTGGCACTTCAATGGCGAACCTGTCGTTATCAACCAGGTCATCCGCCAGGACCTGTCTCCGTATCCCCCGCTGGGAGACTACTTCGCAGATGTGCTGGAACAGGACTGCAATTTCACAGTGAACCGCATCTACGCGACCAGCGGTGTTGCATGGGGCACCTACCTGCTGGAGGACAGCCAGGAGTTGTTCCACATCTACGGTGGTGGATGGGGTATGCCCTCCGTGTTCCGCACCGAGGTGCACAGCTTCGCCCAGTTCAACACCCACCTTGTCATGGTGGGATACCCGATGTGGGAAAACCTGGAGCCCTGGATGGAAGACCCCGAGTGGGCGCCCATGTACGATGCGATATACGACCTCAGGTACACCAACTACTCCACCATGGAGGAGCGCGCCGAGCTTGTCGAGTTCGCGCTCTGGGAGGTTATGAGGTTCTCCAACTCCATATGGAGCGTCGCGATCACCAGCTTCGTCCCCTTCCGCGCTGAGGTCGACATGGTTCTCGACGCATGTGGAGGCGTTTCCGCGCTGTGGGCCCAGACGATCCACTTCCAGGACGCAGCGGGCAATCCTCAGTACGGCGGAATCCTGCACATGGAGCTGCCGAGCATACTGGTTCAGAATATGAACCCGGTGGCAGGCTCGGCCATGACCTATGACATCATGACCACCCGTGACGTGACCGGTGACTTCGGCCTCGTGCCGCACCCGCAGACCGGCCTTAACATGCCGCAGCGCATCGAATCGGCCACTGTGACCATCCGGTCGGGCCTGCCCGTCGGCGTGAGTGACACAAGCCCCGGCTACTGGTGCAAACTCAGCTTTGCGGACACCATTGCCGTGCCGGGCACTGCCTGGGCCGACTGGGATGCCGCGAACCAGCAGTGGATCACCGCATCAGAGCGCTTCCCCGGTGGAACGACAGCCAAGCGGAAGTCGACCGTCGTCTACCCGGCAGACCTCTGGGACCTGCCGATGCATGACGGCACCACCCTTTCTCCCGGAGACTTCATGATGTCCATGATCATGGCGTTCGACCGCGGGAAGGAAGACAGCCCCATATACGACTCCGCCGAGAAGGTGAGCGTTGAGTCCTTCCTGAACAACTTCAAGGGCTTTGTGATCGAGAGCTGGGACCCGCTGACCATCACGACCTACTCCGAGGTCTACGGGCTCGACGCCGAGCACTCGGTCTCGACCTGGTGGCCTGGCTACGGAACATACGGTGAGTTCGCACCGTGGCACACGGTTGCCGTGGGCAAGCTGGCGGAGAAGAACAACCAGCTGGCCTTCTCCAAATCCAAGTCCGACACGCTGGGCGTGGAATGGGCCGACTACATGAAGGGCCCGAGCCTCGCCGTGCTCGCCAGCAACCTGGCCAGTGCTGAGGCTGCCAGTTACCTGCCTTACGCACCAACCATGGGCGACTACGTCGACGCAGCCGAGATCGCGGAGCGCTACGCTGCGCTGTCTGACTGGTATGCCGAAAAGGAACACTTCTGGGTAAGCTGTGGACCGTTCTATGTTGAGGCGGTGTATCCTATCTTCAAACAGATCCACCTCAAGGCGTTCTTCGCCTACCCGGATGCATCCGAAAAGTGGCTCTGGCTTCTCGACTAGTCGAGTTGTTGTGCCAGCCGCTTGCGGCTTCATGACAGGGTAGTGAAGGGGAGCCGGCAGGCCAGTGACCTGCGGCTCCCCTTCCCATTTCCCTCCTTCTTGTCAGGCTTCTAGCGACAGGCGGCGCGTCTTGAGATTCCGCTCTGCCCCGGGCGGCATCTGGCTGTGGAGGGGATTGGAGGGAAACGCGGCCGAGTGGTTTGACAGCCCGCTGTGCGGGTGCTATATTACGAGACGGATCGTTACCATGTAGTGATCGGGTGTTCGGAGAGGCAGGCCGGGAGGCAACTAGGTCAGGTCATGGCAAAGACTCTGAAAAACCTGGGAAGGTTCACTCTGCTGAGGGTGACGGTGCTCTTCCTGACGGTGCTCGTCGGGGTGTACTTGACTGTGGTCATCGCCAATATGGGCGGAGCCATGGATGACGCCCTGAAAATGCAGATCCGCCTGGAGGTGACGCAGGCCGTAAACCAGAACCCGGCCAACTGGCAGTTGCCGCAGAGTGAGATCCAGCGCCTTATAGACGACCTGACGGCGACCCGCTTGAAGCAGGAAGGGCTCGACAGGCCGTTTCTGGAGCGTAGCGTTAGCTACACGCGTAACGCCATTACCCTGAACCTGGGGCGGTCCGAGTCGATAATGTCCGATACCGGCTCGAGGCTGGTGAGGAACATCCTGCTGGACCGGCTACCGTCTACGCTGCTCCTGATAGCAACCTCCGACCTGATCCTGTTCTTCCTGGCATTGTTCGGGGCGCTGTTTCTCTCCCGCCGCTACGGGAGCTTCGTCGACAGGGCGGTCATCGCCCTGGCGCCCACTTCGGCTGCGCCGGCCTGGTTCTATGGGTTGTTTTTGATCCTCATCTTTGCCGCCCTCTTGAGGGTCCTGCCCTGGGGAGGGATGGTGGAATCCCCTCCGCCCGATCCCGGCTGGCCAACCGCCTTGAGCTACATGAGGCACCTGATCCTCCCCGTGGGTGCCGTGTTGATAGGGGCTATCTTCGCCAGCATCTATAGCTGGCGCACCTTCTTCCTTATGTACTCAAGCGAGGACTACGTGGAACTGGCAAAGGCCAAGGGGGTCCAGCCACGGGCGATCGAGAGACGGTACATTCTCCGACCCACACTGCCTCCTATTCTCACCAGCTTTCTGCTCATGCTGATCACCATGTGGATGGGAGCCATCATCCTGGAGACCGTGTTCAACTGGCCGGGGCTGGGCAGCCTCTACTACGCTGCCATACAGACAAACGACACTCCGATCATCGTGGGGGTCGTGGTGATCTTCGGGTACCTGCTGGCGGCCACGGTGTTTCTGCTCGACTTCCTGTATGCCGCCCTTGATCCGCGGGTGCGGCTGACCTTCGGCGGGGGCAGGAGTTGAGAACCCTGAAGGAACTGCGGCGGTATCCTTCGGCGATCGTGGGGCTGGCCATCATCTTCATGTTCGTGATTGTCTCTATCTACACGGTTATCGCCATACCTTATAGCGAGGGAATCAGGCTATGGCGGGCGGGGCCGGGGGTCTGGGAGAACAACTCGCGTCGCGCCGCTCCTGTATGGTTCGACTACTTCACGCGCGATAAGATGCCAAGGACCATCGTGTTGAATCTTGATGAGGCTGCGATGACCAAGGAGTTGATCGGTGAGGGGAGAGAGAGGGTGGAGATCGTGTACGACATCAGTTACATGTACGATGGCTTCCCCAAGGAGTTCACCGTGTTCTTCAATGGGAGCTTCGAGGGAGGCCGGGCCAGCATGTCGTTCTACTGGTGGAGACCTGATGGGCAGATGATTACGCTGGACGAGGGCCGCGCGATCCGGGAGGCATCGGGTCGTTACCCGGTCTCTCAAGACATGAACCTACGTGCCCGGCTGGGGGCTGCTCCTCATGTGGGCCTGTTTGCCCGCGACCTGGACGTGCCTGCGCCTGAGATGAAGCCCCTGAAGGGAGACTACCGGCTGGTGATAGTGGGGGAGATGCCGGTGGAGGACGAGTTTCACGAGGTCAAGGTCGTCGTCTACGGGCAGGTGGAGGGGTTGGGAGGTACCGACCATCTGCGGCGTGACCTCATCGTCGGCCTCCTCTGGGGGGCGCCGATCGGGCTCATATTCGGGATCGTGGCTGCCGTGGGCGCCCAGGTCAGCACATTCATCATCGCGGGTATCGGCACCTGGTTCGGCGGCAAGGTGGACGCCATCTTCCGCCGCCTGACCGAGCTGAATATGATACTGCCCTTCCTGGTGATACTTATCATGATCGCGCACCTGTATTCGGTCGACATATGGACGATCCTGGGGATCGTGATCCTCCTGAACGTGTTCAGTGCATCGTACTTGACGTACCGGGCGATGTTTCTCCAGGCAAAGGAGCTGCCTTATATGGAGGCCGCCCAGGCATACGGGGCAGGCAGTTTCAGAATGGTATTCAGCTACCTCCTCCCAAGGGCTCTTCCTATGCTTCTTCCTCAGTTCGTCATGGTGATCCCCACATTCGTGTTCCTGGAGGCATCGCTGGCGGTGCTCGGACTGGGCGATCCTCAACTGGCCACCTGGGGTAAGATTATCAACGATGCCCAGTCAAACAGTGCCATGTACATGGGACAGTACTACTGGATGGTGCTCCCCTCGATCCTGCTTATGACGATCGGCCTGGGCTTCGCCCTTGTCGGTTTTACCCTTGACCGCGTCTTCAATCCGAGGTTGAGGACGGTGTGATGCGAAATATGAGACGACAAACCGCGTCGGTGGCTGATAAGCGAAGGGGTCCGCTCAAGAAGGAAGGCCCGGTTCTCACCGTCGAGGATCTGTGCCTCTATTTCCGTGCCCAGGTAGGCGTGGTGCAGGCCGTGGAGGGAGTGAGCTTCGAGCTGGCCCGCGGCCGGTCCCTGGCCGTCCTCGGAGAATCGGGCTGCGGCAAGACTTCGCTGGCCCGCGCCATTCTCCGGCTTCTTCCCCGCAATGTGGATACCTACAAGGGCAGAGTGGTTCTCAACGGCGTCGATATCATGAAGCTGAGAGAGGAACGCTTCCGAAGGGATGTGCGGTGGAAACAGATGTCGCTCGTGTCACAGGCGGCCATGAACTCCCTCAACCCCGTCCTCAAGGTGGGATCCCAGGTGGCCGAGCCCCTGTTGCTCGACCACCGGACGAACAGGCATGACGCATTTGAGGAGGCCAGGAGGGTCTTCCAGATCGTCGGAATCCCGGTGAGTTTCATGGATCGCTATGCCTTCGAGCTTTCCGGCGGGATGCGCCAGCGGGCCATCATAGCCATGGCCCTTATAACCGATCCGGATCTCGTGATACTGGACGAACCGACCTCGGCGCTGGACGTCCTGACCCAGGCGAGCATCATGAATGCTCTCAAGAAGATCAAGCAAGAGCTGAACCTGAGTTTCATGCTCATCACCCACGATATCGCGACCTCCAGCGAGCTGGCGGATGAGGTCCTGTGTATGTACGCCGGGCAGATGGTGGAGCACAGCAAGGCCGAGCGGTTCTATGTGGAGCCTCTGCATCCATACGCACAGAAGCTTATGGCCAGCGTGCCCACCTTGCGCATGGACAAGAAGCTGGAATTCATCGCCGGTCAGCCGCCGAGCCTTCTGAACCCGCCCGGGGGCTGCCGGTTTGCCGCGCGTTGCCACAAGAGGTTCGAACGCTGCGATGAGGAGCCGCCGCTATTTGAACATGGGGAAGAGACGGTGAAGTGCTGGCTGTATGAGAAGAGCTGAGGAGATGGAGAACAACACTCTACTGTCGATAAAGGACCTTCGCACCTGGTTCGAGTTGAAGCGCTGGGGCTTTGTTAGCGTCGGGTTCGTGAAGGCGGTGGACGGGGTGAGCTTCGACCTCAAGAAGGGTGAGGCGATTACCGTGGTCGGGGAGAGCGGCTCGGGCAAGACGACGCTGCTGCGGACCCTGCTGGGATTGGCCAGGCCTACCGGTGGGGAGATGGTCTTTGACGGCAGGAAGATTGATGGCAGTAATTCAAAGGACATCAAGTGGCTGCGTTGGCAGGTGGGTTTTGTGCAGCAAGACCCGTATGGTGCACTGGCGCCGTTCATGAGTGTTCACCGTATCCTGAGGGAGCCGCTGATCATCAACAAGGTACCGAAAGCCGAGCACATGCAGAGGATCCGGGAGGCTCTGGAAGAAGTGAGGCTCATACCCGTCGACGACTTTCTGCATAAGTATCCCCACATGCTCTCCGGGGGGCAGCAGCAGCGACTCGTGGTGGCCAGGGCTCTGCTCTTGCGCCCCTTGCTCATCGCCGCCGATGAGCCGGTATCGATGCTCGATGCGTCGGTGAGGGTGGAAATACTCGAGCTGATGCGCAAGATCCAGAAAGACTATGATCTGAGCGTGATCTATGTTACCCACGACCTGTCCTCGGTGCGCTACTTCTCGCAGCGCGCCTTTGTCATGTATGCGGCGAAGATGGTGGAGAAGGCCGACGTCAAGGAAATAGTGGATAATCCTCTTCATCCCTATACACAGGTGCTGCTCAACGCCATCCCCGACCCGGAACCCGAGAATGTGGGGAAATTCAGGGACATCCCGCCCGGTGAACCACCGAGCCTGATCAAACCCCCCAACGGCTGTCGCTTTCACCCGCGGTGCCCGAAGAAGATCGAGGACCTTTGTGATAGCGAGGAGCCTCCGGAGTTCGAGCCCAGTCCCGGTCACTTCGTCGAGTGCTGGCTGTATAAGTAGGGCGGTACCGCGGGTCAGCTACCAGCCGTCAGCACTCAGCTTTCAGCAGTCAGCGTTCAGAGATCGACGCCTTGCTAAGATGTAATACGAGGCTTCAGTCCCGACAGGTCGGGACGACGAAGCAATCCCGCGGATCGGCGAGGTTGCCTCATATCACTAGCAGGGCTGCGGGTGTTCAATAGTACGGGCGCCTCTCAGCTATCAGCCGTCAGAGATCAACGCTTTGCTGAGACGTAACACGAGGCTTCAGCCTCGTGCGGTAACCCTCTACCGCGTCATTGCGAGGAGTCCCGA
>JBLRXG010000053.1:0-7256 GCA_047920855.1 Dehalococcoidia bacterium
TGCTAGAAATCGATACCCCCTCCAGGCTCATCTTGTATTGGAAGAGACTACTGTTTGACAATCCGTTCGCTCAAGCGCTACTATGGACTCGCCCTCGATGAATACGAAACGTGGATTGCCTGATTCTTGCACGTCTTATCACCGAGCAGTAAGAGTTGAGTTAGAGTCCGTTATCGACAGCAGTCCTCCGGTTCTCGGCAACATGCTGCGATACCACATGGGACTGCAGGACCAAAACGATTGTGCCTGCGAAGGAGGATCTGGCAAGCTCATTCGCCCCGGCATCTGTCTTCTTAGCTGTCGGGCGGCAGGCGGCGACACGTCACAGGCACTGCCCGCCGCGGCAGCCGTTGAACTCATCCACAATTTCTCTCTCATTCACGACGATATAGAGGACGCCAGTGAGGAGCGTCATCACAGACCGGCCGTGTGGACATTGTGGGGCACGCCCCAGGCCATAAACGCCGGCGATGCCATGTTCGCCTTGGCCTACCTGGCCCTGCTCAGGCTGAGTGAGCGGGGACTCGCCTATGATAAGATCGCCAGGTCTGCTCAGATGCTGAGCCATGCTTGCCTGGAGCTTTGTGAAGGGCAATATCATGATATCGCGTTCGAGAACCGTCTTGACATCACGATCGAAGACTATCTGGGCATGGCCGGGAAGAAGACGGCGGCCCTGCTGGCCGCATCGACCTCCCTGGGGGCCTACCTCGGGAGTGGAGATGAGTTGATGGTCGATTCTTTCTACCTCTTCGGCCGAGAACTGGGCATGGCCTTTCAGATTCGTGACGACATAATCGGAATATGGGGGACTGAGGACAACATCGGGAAGCCGGCCACGGATATCCCGAAGAAGAAGAAGACGCTGCCCGTGGTCTACGGCCTGCAGCACGGCGCCGATATACACAGAGAGAGGCTGCAGCAGCTCTACACGCAGGGGTTGATCGGTAACTCGGACACAGACGAGGTGAAGACAATTCTCGAGGCTTCGGGCGCCAGGGACTACGCCGAGAGTATGGCCGAGCAGTATCACTACCGGGCACTAGCGGCACTCGGTGCTTGCGGGCTTGACTTATCGGGTATGGCGCCGCTCGAGGAGCTGGCCCGATTCCTGCTGAGGCGCGATTTCTAGGAGGTAGAATGGCGAAAAGGACGGTCGAGGACATAGAGGTTAGCGGCAAGAGGGTTCTGTTGAGGGTCGATTTCAATGTTCCCCTTGACATAAACACTGGCAGGATCAGCGATGACAGCCGGATTCGTGCTTCACTGCCCACCATCAGGTACCTGGTGGAGCACGGAGCCAGGGCGATACTGTGCTCTCATTTGGGGCGACCTAAGGGCAAGGTGGTTGAGAGCCTGCGCATGGCGCCGATCGCTCACAGATTGTCAGAGCTTATGAGCTTGGCAGTCGATACAGCGGTCGACTGCATAGGTGAGGAAGTGGATGGGAAGACCCGGGCACTTAAGAACGGCGACATCCTGATGCTGGAGAACCTCCGCTTCCATCCCGAGGAAGAGGCAGACGATCCGGGGTTCTCCGAGAAGCTGGCGGGACTGGCCGATATCTACGTCAATGATGCCTTCGGCACGGCCCACAGAGCACATGCCTCCACAGTAGGCGTGGCCCTACACTTGCCGGCGGTGGCCGGCTTCCTCATGGCAAGAGAGCTTGAGGTAATGGGACGGCTCCTGCACGATCCGGAGAGACCGTTTGCCTGCCTGCTGGGCGGGGCCAAGGTAAGCGACAAGATAGGACTATTGCAGAGCATGTTGACCATGGTAGATGTGGTTCTTATCGGCGGCGGCATGGCAGCGACGTTCTTGAAGGCACAGGGATACGAGATCGGGCACTCTCTGGTCGAGGAGGACAGGTTGAGCCTGGCCGGCGAGTTGCTGAAGAAAGCCGGGGCACAGCAGGTAGCTTTCTGGCTGCCGGTGGATGCCGTCGTGGCGGATGAGATCACGGGTGAGGCCCCAACCAGAGTGGTGCCGATCACCGACGTGCCGTCCGATGGCTACATTGTTGATATTGGCCCACAGTCAACTGAGCTTTTCCGCAGTAAGCTGGCGGGATGTCGAACCGTAATGTGGAACGGCCCCATGGGGATCAACGAGATACCTCGGTTTTCCCGGGGAACCAGGTCCATGGTGAGCTTTCTCGCCACTGCGGAAGCGACTACCGTGATAGGCGGCGGCTCGTCTGCCGAGGTGGTGCATGATATGGGTCTTACCGACAAGATGACTCATGTCTCCACCGGAGGCGGCGCAAGCCTCAGATTCCTGGAGGGCGCTGTTCTGCCGGGAGTCGATGTGCTGCTGGATAAGGAATAGATGATAGGAGGCACTGAAATGCGAACGCCTTTCGTTGCCGGCAACTGGAAGATGAACACCACGGTCAGTGAGGCCGAGGAACTGGTCTCCAATATGCGCGGTAGGCTGGACGGGATAGAGGGAGTGGACAAGGTTCTCTGCCCGCCGTTCATATCCCTGACTGCTTTGAACAGGATAGTGCGGGGCTCTTCCATCAGACTCGGCGCCCAGAACATGCACTTTGAGACGAAGGGAGCCTACACCGGAGAGATATCCCCGTTGATGCTGGGAGAGCTGTGCGAGTTCGTCATACTGGGTCACTCCGAGAGGAGGATGTACTTCGGGGAGACCGACGAGGTAGTCAACAGGAAGGTGAAGGCCGCACTGGCAGGCACGCTCACGCCTATACTGTGCATCGGAGAGCGACTTGAGGAGAACGAAGCCGGCAGGACAGAAGAGGTGCTCGAGAGGCAGCTGACGAAGGCTCTTGACGGCGTAGAGCCTGCCCATGAGAGCCGGGGTTCCGGGAGGGGCGGCAGGACAGCGAAGGACATGGTTATCGCCTACGAGCCTATCTGGGCCATCGGCACGGGCAGGGCAGCGAGTGGGGAACAGGCCGCAGCTACGATTGGGTTCGTCCGGGGAGTCCTGACCGGTCTGTGGGGCGGAAGCACCGCTGAGGGGGTGCGTATTCTCTACGGCGGCAGTGTTACAGGCACGAATATCGCGGAGTTCGTATCGCATCGGGATATCGACGGCGCACTGGTCGGCGGAGCCAGCCTCAAGGCAGAGGAGTTCCTCGCCATTGTCGGACAGACTGCGGAGACTAGAGGAAGCGCAGGCTAACCACAACTCGCCGCTGCGAACTGCAGAGCGCCCTGAGTCGTCGTAGAGACCGCGAGGTCCGGAGGCTCATGCGAAGACCGCAGCCGCGATATCACTGCTGGATCATGACTGCAGACTGCTCAAGACTGATCGCCATTGTAGGGCCGACTGCCGTAGGAAAGAGCGACCTCGCACTGCGCCTGGCACAACTGATCCCCGCGGAGATAATCAGCGCCGATAGCCGGCAGGTCTACCGCTACATGGATATCGGCACCAGCAAGCCCACCATCGGCGAGCGGAAAGCGGTCCCTCACCACATTCTCGATGTCGTCGATCCCGACCAGGATTTCAGCCTGGCAATGTACCACGAACTGGCTCTCACGGCCATCCCGGATGTCTGGCGGAGAGGCGATCTGCCCTTACTGGTAGGCGGAAGCGGGCTCTATGTGTGGTCATTGATAGAGGGATGGCAGATCCCGCAGGTGACACCCGACCGGGAGCAAAGACGCACTCTTGAGGCCAGGGCCGAGCTTGAGGGCAGTCACAGCCTCTACCAGGAACTGCAGAGCATCGATCCGGTGGCGGCGGAGAAGATCGGCCCGCAGAATGCCCGCCGCATTATAAGGGCTCTTGAGATCTACCGTGCCACAGGCCAGCCTCCATCTCAGCAGCGACAGAAGAGGGGCCCGGGACGCCCTACGCTGATCATCGGCCTGACCAGAGAAAGGCAGGATCTCTACCGGACGATCGATTGCCGTGTCGACCGGATGATAGCGGCGGGACTGGTCGATGAGGTGGAAGACCTCCTTAATAGAGGCTATTCTTCATCGCTGCCTTCAATGTCAGGAATAGGCTACAGACAGATAATCCGGTTCTTGCAGGGCGAGATGACTCTGTCGGAGGCAACTGATAAGATGAAGGTCGAGACCCACAGACTGGCCCGACGTCAGTACGCGTGGTTTCGGCTCGCCGACGAGAGGATCAGATGGCTTCATGCTGGTGATGGGGGAGACGAAGCAGAGGCCCCGAACTTGAACACGGCGAAGGACATGATTGAGGGTTTTCTGGCGGAATCCTCTCCGGGTTAGCCGAAAGAGGGCACGACTTGACATAATAGTCCGGGCACGGTATCCTTGGTTTCAGGAGAAGAAGATCAGACAGAAGACCCACTCCACGGAAGTCAAACCAGAACAGGTAGTCCTGGTAGGGGTGCGAAGCAAGTCCCAGGACCGCGGCTGGTCGGCTGCGGATTCTCTCGACGAACTGGCACACCTTGCCCGGACCGCCGGCGCCGACGTAGTGGGCAGGCTAACTCAGAGGCTGGATGCGCCTTCACCCACACACTACATCGGCAAGGGGAAGATCCAGGAACTGATCGACCTCAGGGGGGAGACCCCCTACGACACCGCCATCTTTGACGACGAGCTCGCACCGAGGCAGCAGAGAAACCTGGAAGATGCGCTGGGAGTCAGGGTTATCGACCGTAGCGCGCTCATCCTGGACATATTCGCCCGGAGGGCTCGCACCAGTGAGGGGAAGCTGCAGGTGGAGCTGGCCCAGCACCAATACCTTCTGCCCCGGCTGGTCGGCCAATGGAAGCATCTGGAGCGACTGGGTGGGGGTATCGGGACGAGAGGTCCCGGAGAGGCTCAACTGGAGACCGATCGCCGACTCATCAGCAAGCGCATCGGCCTGCTCAAAGAGAAGCTGGAGAGCGTCAGAAAACACCGCTCCCTCTACAGGCAGCGACGCAAAGAGGAAGGCATACAGATCGTTGCACTGGTAGGGTACACGAATGCCGGCAAGAGTACTCTCTTCAACGCTTTGAGCAAGGCCGGTGTGGATGCGGAGGATAAGCTCTTTGCCACTCTTGACCCCGTAACCCGGCGGGTGGGCTTGCCCGACGGTGAGCAGATCCTGATCACCGATACCGTCGGCTTCATCCACAAGCTACCGCCTTCGTTGATAGCAGCGTTCAGGGCTACGTTGGAGGAGTTGGACGAGGCGGATCTGCTGCTGCATGTAGTTGACATAACGCATCGGAACGCTGGCCATCAATGCCTGACAGTCGAAGGTATACTAAGGGACCTCCGCCTGGAGAGGAAGCCCAGGCTCACAGTGTTCAACAAGATAGACCTGGCCCTGGGCACCGAGGCAGAGTCTGAATCTTTGGACATGATCCCGGGCCTGGAGGAGGTCGTGCTTCCCAGTGAGGGTATTGTGCTCATATCCGCGGCCAGGGGATGGGGCATGGATAGGCTCATGAACAAGGTAGAGAGTCGTCTTAAGGCGGCCCACCAAATCGGCTAGTTCAGCGGATTATCCTAGTCTCGCTTGCCAAATATGCCGGTACCTATCCTGACGATGTTGGCGCCCTCTTCTATGGCTACACCATACGAGTGGGTCATACCCATGGACAGGTACATCATCTCAACGCCGGGCAGAGCCAGCTTCTTGATGATCTCGAAGATCTTTCTTGTCTCAACGAAGTACGGTCTGGAATCCTCAGGATCTTCAGAATAGGGACCCATCGTCATGAGGCCCATCGCTTTGACATTGCCCAGACCGGATATCTGCCGGATCAGCGGTTCGACGTCCTCCGGCAACACCCCCGATTTCCGAGCCTCCCTCCCGCTGTTCACCTCGATCAGTATAGGCATTGCCTTTCCTATGAGGGCACACTTCCTGTCGATCTCTCCGGCTATCTCAAGAGAATCGACAGTCTCTATCATGTCGAACACCTGCAGGACATTTCTCCTGACATTGTGTTTCTGGAGCGTGCCGATGAAATGCCATTTCGCCCGCCTTCCCACCAGCTCATACGCCTCCTTGGCCTCGCGGACGTAGTTCTCCCCAACGAGAGTGATGCCGGCCTCGACGGCTTCCAGTACCTCCTCGGGTTGTCTGTTCTTCGCGGCCGCTACGAGCTGAACCCCTTGCGGCAACTCAGCCAGCAACCGGGCAACGTTGTCACTGATGACATCACGTGGCACGCCATGATTGTAGTCGATTCACCAGGCCGGCTTCAAGGATAGGGGTAGCCCGCCAGACGCGGTATATCGGCTGTAGCCTCCCGCACCTGGAGGCTACAGCCCACACAACGGAAGACGGACATAGCAATTGGCCAGCCACGATGTAGTTTGAGAATTCGATGACCGACACAGTAGCATGGCAGTATGGGTTGACAGATAGGGAGTTCGCCTGTATGATGGGAGTGAGTATAATATTCCTTACACTCAGTTACGCTATGTAAGGAGGTGTTACCTATGCTGCCTCACATCGATGATTTCCTGCTCAATCTTCAGGCCAGCAAATACTCGCCGGAGACCGTCTACAATTATGAACGAGATCTGAACGTTTTCGGTGGTTTTCTGGATGAAAGCGACATCCAGTTCGCCGAGATCGACAAGCGCACTATCACCTACTACAAGGCATATCTGACTTCCCGCGACCGCAGGACGGCGCGGCTGCAAAGGAAGGGTGAAAGGCAGCTCGATTCTCGCTCCATGAATCGCATGCTGTCGGCTTTGAGAGCCTACCTTCGCTATCTGATCGACATCGACCATCCCTGCCCCATTCCGCCTGAGGCAGTGAAACTGACCAAGGCCGGCAAGAAACACCCCCAGGTAGCAGAACTGGAGGATCTGATCAGGCTGATCGAGGCGCCCAGTTCGCTGGAGTCCAGTGTCAGGACTGCTCTGAGGAACCGGGCCATGCTGGAGATGCTGTTCGCAACGGGCATGCGCATCTCCGAGCTCTGCGGCTTGGAGCGCAGTCAGATCGATGATTCCGGACGGATATTCATCACAGGTAAGGGCAGGAAACAACGGTTCGTTTATCTTACTCCACGGGCCAAAGAGCATCTGGACGCATATACCGCCACCCGTCAGGACAACTGCCCGGCCCTCTTCATCCCCTACGCAGGCAGAAACGTATCCGATCCCAGGAGAAGGATTTCTACCAACTACCTCCAGGACAGGATCAAGAGGTACCGCGAGAAGTTGAAGATAAATGTCCCGACCTCAGCACACTCTCTGCGCCATGGGTTTGCCACGTATCTGGCTGAGAAAGGAGCCAATCCTGCGGCCCTCCAGATCTTGCTGGGCCACGAATCACTTGAT
>JBLRXG010000054.1:0-7251 GCA_047920855.1 Dehalococcoidia bacterium
CATCGAGGACAGCGGTGTGATAGAGGGCCTGTCGCTCGGGGATGCTCAGCTGCTATCGCGCTTCCTCAATGCAGGTAGAATCGATGTGCCACTGGGCAGATGGGTAGAGGATGAGGCCGACGTATTCGAACAGGACGTTCCTCTTTATGAATGGACCGTTGATGCCACGCTGGGTGCGGACTCCGTCGAGAGGAGCATACGCGCCGCCATTATCGGAGTCGTTCTCCTCCTGGTCTTCATGCTTGTCTACTATCGTCTGCCCGGCCTGGTAGCCTGCCTGAGCCTGGGCATATACGGTGTGATACTGCTATCGATATTCAAGCTCATCCCTGTAACCCTGACGTTAGCCGGCATTGCAGGCTTCATCCTGTCGGTGGGTATGGCAGTGGATGCCAACATACTAATCTTCGAACGTGTGAGGGAAGAAATGCGGGCGGGCCGCAGCCTGGCTGCGGCTGTGGAGGCCGGGTTCAACCGAGCATGGACAGCCATCAGGGACAGCAACATAACCACCTTTATAGCGTGCTTCATCCTCTTCTGGCTGGGCGGCGAACTGGGAGCTTTCATGGTGCGAGGATTCGCAGTAACCCTGTTCATCGGCGTAGCACTCTCCATGTTCACTGCTATAGTCATCACCAAGACTCTCCTCCGGCTGATAGTCGGCAGCCACATAATCACCAACCCCGTAGCTTATGGAGTAGCGCCATCACGGGCCAAGACGGGTGATCCGAGATGATAGATATTGTCGGCAAGAGACGCTGGTACTTCCTGGCCTCAGGGATACTCATTCTGATTGGCATAATCTCGATGATCGTATCCCAGGCGCAGCTAGGGTCCCCGCTACGACTGGGGACGGATTTCACCGGTGGGACGACCATGATGCTTCACTTCAACCCGTCGGTGGCCCAGAGCGATCTGCGCGACGAGATGGCCAGGCAGGGCCACGATGGGGCTCTCATCCAGTACGCGGGCGAGGGTGACTTTATTGTCCATACGACACAGATAACATCAGACGAAGCCAGAGACCTCGCCGCACTGCTCGGAGAGGAACTGGACTCAGAGGTCAGTGTCATAGACTACCGTTCGACGTCCCCTGCTGTGGCCGCCCGAACTGCGCGAGATGCCTTCATCGCCGTGATAATAGCAGCGGTGGCCATGATGCTCTACATCGTGTGGGCCTTCCGTCGCATGCCCAGCCCTCTGAGGTGGGGTGCCTGTGCAGTAATAGCCCTCCTGCATGATGTGTTCATCATAATAGGCATCTTCTCGTTACTGGGCTGGTTTGCCGGCGTAACGGTTGATGCCATGTTCATCACGGGCATTCTGGCAGTAGTCGGTTACAGCATTAACAACACCGTGGTCATATTCGACCGCATTCGAGAGAACGTATCGAAGCAGCTCAGGGTCGATTTCGAAACGACTGTGAACGACAGTCTCGTGGAGACGCTGAGCAGATGTCTGAACACCGCACTTACCACCCTCTTTGTGCTGCTGGCGCTGTTCCTGTTCGGCGGGACAACGATACAGTACTTCGTTCTCGTGCTCCTTCTCGGTGTCATCATCGGCACATACAGCTCTCTGGGCATCTCCAGCCAGCTGCTGGTAGTGTGGGAGAAGCGGGACTGGCGTTCCCTTCTGCCCTTCGCGAGGAGACCGGCGTAGTCACAGCCAGGGAGAGGTAGAGAACCCGCCCCAGACTTCAGAGCGCAGCTTTCCTGTAAGGCGTGCCTTCAGTTTCTCTATATCCTGACACGCGGCTCACAATACAGATGGTCGCACTTGCGCCCTGTCTCCTCACCATTCTCGGGTTGTCTCGACTACGCGAAAGGTGGTACCATTGTCCGCGAATGAGAAGTGCCCCCGCCAAATGGGTCGCGTGATCGCAGGGGCGCGCATGATTTCCTGGAGGTTATACGAATGGACAAGCCAGAGAGCACAAAGGGATGCGAACACCCCGAGAGGCTGAAAGGCAAGAAGCCCGGTGAGTGCAGTCCCGAGCAGATAAGGGAGTGCCACGGCGACGCAGCAGGGCATTGCTGCGAAGAGAAGAAATAGCCCTAGCTTGTTCTGAGGGCGTGCAGATGAATGGAATTGCCAGACCTGGAGGCTCGCCGAGAGCCTTCTTCCAGTTCAAAGCGGGCGACGAGCTGATCCTGAGCCTGAATCCCGGCTCGGATCTGGTCAAGTCCATAACCGAGATCGCGAGGGACACGGGAATCGAGGCGGGAAGCCTTGTCGCTATAGGTGCGCTGAAGCAGGCCAAGCTGGGCTACTACGACCAGAACAAGAATCGATATCGTGAGATCAAAGTTGACTCGCCTACCGAGATCGCCAGCTGCGCGGGCAATATCTCGATCAGAAGTGGCGAACCATTCGCTCACATTCATGTTGTGCTGGCCGACTCGGACGGCAAGACTAAAGCCGGTCACCTGCTGGAAGGAATCGTGTTTGTCGCTGAAGTCCACTTGCGCACGCTGCAAGGCCCCAAGCTTGAGCGGAAGTACGATGCCACGAGCGGTCTGTGGCTCTGGAGCGAAGGATAGGGGTTCTTCCCCCGTTCAGCAGGCACTGCAGGACTGTCCGAGCTACTTAGCAAAATGACGAAACAGGACAAAAGCGAAGGTGACGGGCTCGCGGGGTGGGCTACAAGACTAGCTGATCTAGCCGGGTATCAGGAAGGTTCGGTTGTAAGCCGGACTATCGTAGATAAGAAGACCGGCACGGTTACCCTGTTTGCCTTCCACAGAGGCCAGGGATTGAGTGAGCATACGGCGCCATACGATGCCATGGTTCATATCCTCGAAGGCGAAGCGGATTTTGTGATATCAGGGAGACATGTTCGGGTTACTGAGGGTGAGATGGTCGTAATGCCGGCCAATGAGCCGCACTCTGTAAGAGCAATCACCAGTTTCAAGATGATCCTCACGATGATCAGGTCATGATGCGCCAGGCGTGATCTCTTCAATGAATCTGAACACCCGACGGTAGCTTCCAGACCTCAGGTCACCAGTCCGAGACAGTTATGTGATCCCTTATGCGCTCGAATGTGGCGGGGCCGATTCCGCTGACGTTGAGCAGGTCCTCGATTCTCCGGAAACGGCCGTGTTCCAACCGGTAACCCACGATAGCCTGAGCTCGCACTTCTCCAATTCCCGGCAGGGCCTCGAGGAGCCAGGGGTCGGCACGGTTTATGTCTATCCTCTGTGCCGTTAGGCCCTCACCGTGCCGCGGGATATAGATCCTGATACGATCCAGATCGGCGTCGGGCTCCACACCCGCATCGAGAAGAAGAGCCTGTATCGAGTCACCTTCCTGCAGATGGTAGATCCCCGGATTGGCGACAGCACCTTCTATGTACATCTCTCCGCTTATAGCAGGCAGATCTACTTGACATAACATGATCTCCGCCCGTTGATTCCTGCTGTGTTCCAGGGCGAGCACAATGCCGCCAGCCACGGCGGCGATAGCAAGAAAGACAGTTGCGAACAGGTAGACCTTATCGACACGGCTCATGACGTAGCTCCTTTCTCCATGAAGGAGGTGATATCGGGTATCTTACGAGCGATTTGCCACACAACAGCGAACCCAGGACATATGCTCCTGACGCCGGGAGAAACGCCGGCAATACAGGGCAGCCAAGTAAGAGTCTAGCACAAATTGCCGGCCACCGGTCGCGATGCTAGAATTCGCTCATGGCGAAGAACTCCGGTGCGGTGACCGTTAACCGCAAGGCATATCACGACTACCAGATCCAGGAGACCATCGAGGCGGGGATAGTTCTCCAGGGTTCCGAGATCAAATCCATCAGGGCAGGCAGGATAAGCCTTCGTGAGGCGTATGCCAAGCCTGAGAGAGACGAGCTCTGGCTATGCAATGCGCACATCGCATCATATAATCCCGCCGGGCATAACACGCATGACCCCACGAGGTCGCGCAAGCTCCTTCTTCACAGGGAGGAGATCAACGACCTCGCGGGCAAGGTGATGCAGAAGGGTTTGACGATAGTGCCGCTGAAGCTGTATATTAGACATGGGGTGGCCAAGGTGGAGCTGGGTGTGGCCAAGGGCAAGAAGGTCTACGATAAGAGAGAGACCATCGCCCGGAGGCACGCGGATAGGGAGATGGAGAGGGCGATGAAACGTACAAGGAGGTGACGGGAAAGCAAGACAGGATATGGGGGCGCGTGGGTTCGACGGGGGAAGGCCGACAGAATTGCAGGCTGAGGTGCCGCTAACCTCATAAAACAAGCGGCAAGATATAACTGGCGAACCTGTTTTTGCTTAATGGGTCACATCTAACCTGAGTTCTCCTCGAAGGTCGGGATTAGGTGTCAGAGAAATCGAGGTGCGCTGATCCTCACGCCGATAGGGATTGGCCAAGAAACATCGGCTGGTCTAGCCGCATTCGGCCAGCAGATTAAGGCTAGATGAGATAACAACAGCTGGCTAAGCCTGTAGGATATTCTGGCAACCTTCTTTCGGACGGGGAGTTCAACCCTCCCCCGCCTCCACCAGAGAATATCGAAGCGCTAGCTCTCGGAGGCTGGCGCCCTTTATGTATAGTAGGCACGATTCGGCAGCAGCGAAGGGTGATTCGCCAAGAGTGCGGATTCCTGCCGAGCAGATAGGGGATGACCACGAGAAGACGTTTCTGGGAGATAGACCTGCTGCGCACGAACGCTATCGTGGTGATGATAACCTTCCATACGCTCTATCTGCTCGGTTTCTTCAGGATACATTATACAGATCTTCACACCCTGTTCCCGCTGTGGTTCGCGGCGGGAGGCGGCACCTTCATATTCCTCGCCGGCGTGTCCCTCTCGATCGCCCATTCCAGGGCAAAGAAGCTATCTGGATTCGTGAAGCGGGGCCTGAGGATATTCGGGCTGGGCATGATCATCACGGCGATCACGTGGGTGATCACGCTCGGTCAACCGATCCAAACCGGCTTACTCAACTTCTTCGGAGACGCGTTCATAACACAGGAATTCGTTAAGTTCGGCATACTTCACTTCTTCGGGATCACCTTCATGATCGGGCCGCTTTTCCTGAGGTTCCGTTTCATCAACCTGGCACTCGGGGCCGCACTCATGGCAACGGGCTTCTTACTTCAGAGCACTTCGGTCGACTTCCCCTGGCTGTTCTGGCTGGGGCTGAGGCCGCATGGCTTCCGTGCGTTCGACCATATCCCGCTGCTGCCGTGGTTCGGCCTCTTTCTAATCGGGATGTTCGCGGGTAGCATGCTGTACCCGCGGGGTGATAGGGGCTTCAGGCTTCCCGAACTGACAAGTCCTGTGATCCCGGTCATCACGTTTCCAGGCAGACATCCGCTGATCATATACCTTCTGCAGTGGCCTGCGATCATCGGCATCCTGCTGGCAGTTCACCCCGAGAACGTGCTCCCCTACTTTCCATTTTGAGCAGGACAGAGAATCGCGCAGCGGCCGGACTGGATGGTTCAGGGAGATGACCCTCTACATGGCCCTGCCAGATACGCCGATGCTGCGGGCGATCACAATGCGCAGGACTTCAGATGTTCCCTCACCGATCTCGAGAAGCCTCTGATCCCGGTACAGTCTCTCGACCTCGTAGTCCTTCATCAGACCGTAGCCCCCGTGGAGTTGCACCGCGTGATGAACGCAGCGACGCATGACCTCAGAACAGAACAGCTTGGCCATGGCGGCCTCTTTGGTGACGGGACGACCATTCTCGCGCAGCCAGCATGCCTTATAGAGCAGGTTCCTGGCCGCCTCGATCTCCAGCGCCATGTCGGCCAGCTTGAAGGAGTTGACCTGGAACGAGCCGATGGGCCGTCCGAACTGGACTCGCGTATTGGCGTATTCGAGTCCCAACTCAAACGCCGCCTGAGAGCCGCCCAGACCCATGGCGCCTATGCTGAGGCGTCCGCCGTCCAGAGTTGCCAGCATCTGGCGGAAGCCATCGCCCCTCTTGCCCAGGAGGTTCTCCCCGGGCACCCTGCAGTCATCGAAGAAGAGTTCACCCGTATTAGACGCCCTCCACATCATCTTGTTCTTCATCTCTTTTGCCGTCAATCCGGGCGTTCCGGCAGGAACAATCAGGCAGCTGATCTCAGGCCTGCCGTCCTCGCGCTTACCAGTAACAGCCTGAACAACGATCACTCCCGTCAACGAGCATGCCGAGTTGGTGATGAAGATCTTCTGCCCGTTGATGGTCCAGCCATCGCTATCAAGGGTGGCCATGGTTCGAGAACCCCCTGCATCCGAGCCTGCATCGGGCTCGGTCAGACCGAATGCAGCGAGGCAATCACCGGCACACAGTTTGGGAAGCCACTCCCTCTTCTGCTCCTCGTTGCCGAAGTAGTAGATAGGCCCTATGCCCAGGGAGTTGCCGGCGGCAATGGTGGCAGCATGCGAACCATCCACCCTGGCCAGTTCCTCAACAGCAATGGCATAAGAGATGTATCCCATATCCGATCCGCCGTACTCCTCGGAGACAAAGCAGCCCAGCAGTCCGAGGTCTGCCATCTTACGCGTCAGGTCGACTGAGAACTCCTCACTTTCATCCAGTTCCCTGGCGACAGGGCGGATCTCACTCTCCGCGAAAGTCCGAATGGACTGGCGAGTCAGTTTCTGTCCTTCACTCAGATCGAAATCCATCTTACATCTCCCATAAGATATTCCTCTTCACGTGCCCTCGACCGGCAGGATATGGAACCCATACCTTCACCAGAGAGCCTCCGGGTTCGGCGGTCCGCGTCGCTGTTGCGATTGCTCGTGTGCGGTGCACCAACCCCACGTTACCTGCAGGTGAACTAGGATTCGAGCACCCCTTCTCTGATAATCCGCTCGTAGTGATCAAGCGACTCCGGGTTGGCCAGGGCGTCCCTGTTAACCACCGGCCTTCCCTGCACCAAATTGGTCACCGCGCTCTCCACCTTCTTCATGTTCATGGTGTAGGGAATGTCCGGCACCTCGATGATCCTGGCCGGGACGTGTCTCGGAGAAGCCTTCTCACGAAGGCCCTTCCGTATTCTGCCCTGGAGTTCTTCTGTCATCTCGTACCCCTCAGCCAGCCTGACGAAGAGGAGGACCCGCTGATCTCCCTCCCATGCCTGGCCTATGGCAAGGCTGTCTGCGACCTCCGGCAGTCCTTCCACCACATTGTATATCTCCGCAGTGCCGATCCGAACACCGGACGGTTTCAGCACCGAATCAGACCGTCCATAGAACGTAGCCCCTCCAGTATCGCTGTGAATCACAATGTAATCGCC
>JBLRXG010000055.1:0-7230 GCA_047920855.1 Dehalococcoidia bacterium
CACGCTCTCATAACTGGATCTCTCTATACGTTGGGGCGTATATCATCTTATTCCATAATTGGGATCGTGATCATCGTGGTCGGACTTGAGGTGCCGGGAGTAGCTTCATTTCTGCAGAATCTCGGTGAACAAGTCCTAGGGCCACTTCTAATAGTTGTCGGGGTAGCAATGTTGCTCGTAGACAGGATGCCCTTTGATCTGGGACGAGGCCGCCTGTCCACAATAGGAGACAAGATCGCTAGCCGGGGGACGATAGGAGGGTTCCTGCTAGGCGCTCTGTTTGCGCTTGCCTTTTGTCCCTACAGTGCGCTTCTATTCTTTGGGATATTGATACCTCTCTCTCTAAGATCGACGGGCGGTGTGGCACTACCTGCAGTATATGCCATCGGCACAGGTCTGCCTGTCTTCGTATCAGGCGCGCTTCTATCCGCTGGCATAGCCAAGGTGTCAAGGTGGCTTAACGCGGTCACCCGTGTCGAGAAGATTGTTCGCTTGTCAGTAGCACTAGTTTTCATAGCCGTAGGAGTATACTATGTCGTGCTCTGGATTCAGAACTGAGGCGTATTCAGGAGGAGTAATCGAGCGCACAGGCTCTCCCGACTGCCATCACCAGGCTGTTCTATCAGGCGTCGGGGGCCAAGGTGAACCACCATGCTGAAGGTGAAGCCGCCGGACGGTTACCCCCCTGAGGAGGGTCGATATATGCGAGGCAACGATTACTCTCCTGTGGCGGTCTGCACCATTCTGGATACGTTTGACTTCAAGATACCGCCGGAACTGAATGAACTGGTGATGGCCGGAGTAGACGCCGGTGCCGCCCTGTCCGGCATGCTTCAGACGGAGAACATAGGGCTGGAGAAGCTGATCTGCAATATCGTGGCCAACCCTAACATCCGGTATATGGTGCTCTGCGGCAGAGAATCCCCGGGGCACCTGCCCGGCGAATCGCTCCTATTACTTAAGGAGAAGGGAGTTGACCCGCAAAAGCGGATCATCGGCGCCGACGCTCCGACACCATATCTCCACAATATCCCCCGGGAACTGATAGACAGGTTTCGGAGCCAGGTCGTGAGCACCATAGACCTTCTGTGCCAGCCGGGCGAAAAGGACATCAGCCAGCCCGGGCTCGACCCGGAAGTGGTAGAAAAGGCAGTGTGGAGCTGCTACCAGGAAGAGCCGGTGTCATTCAGGGGGCAGACACTCTATGACATCGGGGCATTCCCTGAGCCGCCGATATATCACAAGCTCGAGTCAGTTCTTAGCCAGCCCCAGCAGGATCCCACGCAGCCGGGCAGATCGAAGCTGAACATGGGGTTCGCGCTTCACAAGCTCCTGCCCAGGACGAATTGCCGGGAGTGCGGCAGGCGAACCTGCCTCGCCTTCGCCATTGAACTGGCAAAGGGGAAGTGTCGGCTCCAGGAATGTCCCATCCTTGAACGAGAGGAGTTCGCCGCTAATCGGCAGGCGCTGAGCAAACTACTGGAGTAGATGAAAGTGATGAGCTATGTGATATCTCTCTGCCCGCAGAGAGCCTGCGCAGCAGCATGCACAGCGGGCAGTCTGTCCGTAAGAACCTGGTAGGAACAAGGGAGAAAGATGCCTGAGAAAGAGCGGAAACTGGGTATCTGGGGAAAGTATCTAACTCTATGGGTGGCACTGTGCATTGCCGCAGGAATCGGCCTTGGGAGACTGTTCCCGGAGCTTTCGGACAGCCTGGCCAGGCTCGAGGTGCGGGGCATCTCCATACCGATAGCCATACTGCTCTTTGCCATGATCTATCCCATCATGGTCCAGATATGCTGGGAGGAGATCCGAAACGCATTCCGCTCGCCCAGGCCGATCGGTCTCACCCTGTTTGCCAACTGGGCGATCAAGCCCTTCACGATGTTCTTCTTCGCGTGGCTGTTCCTGGGAGTGATCTTCGCCCGGTTTCTCACCCCTGACCAGATAGCGGACTACCGCGCCGGAACAATACTGCTTGGCGTGGCCCCGTGCACGGCCATGGTGCTGGTCTGGAGCTACCTGGCCAAAGGGAATATGGGACACACCCTGGTCATGACGGCGATCAACTCGCTGACCATGGTCGTGCTCTACGCCCCTCTGGCGGCACTCCTGCTGGGCATCTCGGGTATCTCAGTGCCCTGGGACACGATCGCCCTCTCCGTGACGTTGTACATCGCGACCCCCCTGATAGCAGGTTATCTGACCCGCCGGTGGGCGATAAGGAAGAGGGGCGCTGACTGGTGTCAGTTCACCCTGGAGCCCAGGCTGGCGAAGGTTTCGATAATCGCACTGCTTATCACCCTCGTAGTACTCTTCATCTACCAGGGCCACATTATCGTGGAGTTGCCTGCCATAGTGGGCATGATAACCGTGGCCATTCTTGTCAATATCCTGGTGGTCTTCGGCATCACCTACCTGGCTGCCCGCATTATCAAACTGAGATATGCCGACGCTATACCCGCAGCCATAATTGCAGGCAGCAATCATTTTGAGGTTGCCATAGCCGTGGCAACAACTCTGTTCGGCGTGGCTTCGGGCGCGGCGCTTGCCACGGTGGTGGGCGTGTTGACCGAGGTGCCCATAATGCTCCTGCTGGTGTGGATTTCACTGGCCCTCAGGAAGACGTTCCCCAAACACCTGCAGTAAGATGAAGTATATGAGAAGAAAGGAGGGTGTAGCAGCCGCCATGCAAATCGCGACATGTCCGAGAGGTAGTACATTCGGCGGATTTCCACCTGGAGCAGTGTTGGTGTACGATGCGAATCGCCTTGCCTCCGATGCAGAAGTGAACAAGGGAGCGTCTGCGGAAGAGAAAGAACGATGAACAGAGGAAGATACATAGTTATTGCAGTGGTAGCCGTGACGGCGGTGGTACTGTCGATAGTGGTCTTCAGCATGCTCAACAACGATCCGCCGGTTATCACCAGCCTGGAGGCTGCAACGGACAGAGTCTCACCTTCAGGGAGCACCGATATCGTCTGTGTTGCGTCAAGCGCCGGCGGTGCAGAACTGGAATACGAGTGGTCGGCCAGCGGGGGAGTGATACAGGGGACAGGGGCCAGTGTTACCTGGATCGCCGCCGCTTCTGAGGGCGAGTATGCCGTTTCCGTCATCGTAACCGACTCGCGGGGCGCCACAGCTAGCGACTCCGTGAGCATCAACGTGACGTCGAACAGGCCGCCCGGGGTTGACAGCCTCACGGCCGATACAGAGTGGGTGTTTCCGTCAGGCAGTCTCCGGGTTGCCTGCAGCGCCTCAGATCCCGATGGCCATGAACTGCGCTACGAGTGGACAGCCACGGGAGGCGATGTCAGCGGCACCGACTCAGAAGTCACCTGGACTGCACCTGAGGACCTTGGCCAGCACTCGATCACCGTCACTGTTACCGACGGCCACGGCGGCTCAGATACGGAGACGTTGTCTGTCAAAGTTATGCCCGACCAACCGCCGGTCATCGAGGCGCTGGTGGTCACAAAGGACCGCCACGAACACTGCTACTTACAGAAAGCCTCCTTCGGATATCATGTCGGGAAAGAGCAGAAATATGACATTGATTGCGTTGTTTCCGAGACTGTTCCGGACACGACGATCGAAAGGTTCTATGACCTGTTCTACGAATGGGAGTGGCCGGAAGGCGAGGTCTCCGAGACCTCCGCGGACGGCTCCGTGATTACCTGGACCGCTCCCAACAAGTCAGTCTACACCACCATAACGGTAACAGTGTCTGATATGGCCGGCAATACGGCCAGTGCGAGTGTAGACCTGAATGTGGTGTCCTGCTCAGTATGCAGGTTTGGTTATTGCCCGTAGGCGTTTCTACGTAGATGGTATAATATGGTGCCCGGTGGCCCCGAATAGAAGCCTGGACAGGAGAAGCATTATGGTCAATGAACCAATAAGAACAAAATTGCTTGCCGTTACTGTGATCATGGCAGCACTACTGCTGCTCATGACTCCATCATGTACCACCGACTGGCCGGTTATCCGCAACCTAACGGCTGAGGCGGACTGGGTTGCTCCGGGGGGTAGCACCTGGCTGGAGTGTTCGGCCCTTGGCAGTGATGGCCTGATCTATCGATGGTCTGCAAGCGAAGGTGGTTTTTCCGGCACGGGCGCAAGGGTGCAGTGGAACGCACCCCAACAGGTCGGCATGTACGACATCACCGTCACCGTTGCCAACGCTGAGGGAAGGGAAGCCACAGCATCGATAACGCTCACAGTGTCGGACGGCCCTCCACCCGAGATCCAGAACCTGGTCGTTACTGCCGACCACAAATACCTGAAGGAGACCTCTACCGGGTACAGGGTCGCCACAACGTATAAGTACGACATTGAGTGTATTGCCTCATCCGCAGATGGTGAGATCGTCTACGAGTGGTCGTGCGATGACGGCGAAATCACTGACAACTCAGAGGATGGCTCGACCGTCATCTGGACGGCTCCGAATGACGAGGTGCCCGTTACAGTGACGGTAAAAGTGCTGGATGGCGCGGGCAATTGGATCAAGAGGAGCATCACTTTCCAGGTCGTGTCCTGCGAAGGGTGTCATGTCTGGTGAGGCCGCTGGATAAGATTGATGCAATGGCTTTCGCATGCCCTGAAGCAGGCGAGGCCTGATAGGAGATGGAGTGATGACAAGAAAGAGGTTCTTTGCAGTCATTGTAGTTGTTTCGATTGCCGTGCTGATCGTGATAATGTGTTGCACAGATGAATCAAGCGATCCCCCGATCATCACCGATCCCCCGGTGATCACTGCTCTCGAGGTCGTGTCTGATAGGGTCTTTCCTTCCGGAAACACTGAGATCGTGTGTATCGCATCCAGCCCAGATGGAGAGGAACTCATGTACGAGTGGTCATGTGATGACGGCGACATAGAGGGCACCGGGGCCACGGTCACGTGGACGGCCCCTGATACGGAGGGAATCTACAGGATCACCGTCACAGTGACCGCTGTCGGCGGTCAGGACACGAAAGATACAACTATCCCGGTCTGGGCAAACAGACCCCCGGTGATCACCAGTCTCACCGCCGATGCCGCCTGGACTCTCCCGTCGGGTAGCCTCCAGATAACCTGTGAGGCTGAAGACCACGACGGTGACGATTTGAGCTATGTATGGACAGCCACCGATGGCAGCGTGAGCGGCACAGGAGCAACCGTGACCTGGACTGCTCCCGGCGTAGTTGGCACATACGACATCACAGTTATTGTTGGTGATGGTTATGGCGGATCGGATACAAGAACACTGCATGTCAGCGTGTTAACGGGGCAGCCGCCGGTTATCGAATCCCTCGTTGTCGAAGCGGATCACAAGTACCTGAGGAAGACCGCTTCAGGATACGACGTTGGAGAAGGCAAGGACTTTCGGATCCGCGCCACCGCCTCACATCCCGATGAGCTTGAGTTTGTCTACGAATGGGAATACGAGGGGGGAGAGATAGTGGAGATCTCGGAAGATGGCTCAACGATCACCTGGACGGCCCCCTATACGCGCGGCGATCTCACGATCACCGTTACAGTGACCGATATTCACGGCAATTCGGTCAGTGAGTCCATAGAACTCAATGTGGTATCTTGCTCAAGCTTCGGCTGATAGGGACGAACAAGCCCCAGTTTGGGGCTCGGACCGCCAGATGGGCAGGGTTACAGCATGTGTCTTGAATGCTATGAGGCGAGGAGCCTCTGAGGAGATCGGCAGTTCATCCTGCACAGCTACGCGACTATGTTAGGATGTGTTCTGCAACGAATGCAGGTTTGAACGAGAGGGGCTTCGACGAGAGAAGAGGATGAATAAGAGAGCAGGGCTGATTATCATGGCGGTTGGGATAGCCGCGGTGCTGCTTGCTGTCCTGTTACCCAGAGTGCTGGCCGGACGCCCGCCGGAGATTACGGCTTTGCAGGCTGCATTTCAGAGAGTCTTTCCTTCGGGAAGCACTGAGATCGTGTGCAGCGTATCCAGCCCTGATGGCGTTGAGCTTAACTATGAATGGCAGGCCACCGGAGGTTTGATAGAGGGTGAAGGAGCCGTCGTTGTCTGGACAGCCCCGGCTGTCGAAGGCTTTTTCCATATTGAGGTCACCGTCTCGGATCAACGTGGCAACGCTGATACGAAGCAGATAAGGATAACCTCGAAGGCCAACGTCCCACCAATGATCGCCAGCCTCACAGCCGATGCCGGCTGGACTCTTCCGGCAGGCAGCCTCCGGATAACGTGTGAGGCTGAAGACCCCGACGGTGACGAATTGAGCTACGTATGGACAGTCACCGATGGCAGCATCAGCGGCACAGGGGCAGCCGTGACCTGGACTGCTCCCGCAGACGTAGGTAAATACTATATTACAGTTGTCGTTAGTGATGGTCATGGTGGCTCAGATACAGAGACGCTGCGCGTCAGCGTGGAGACAGGGCAACCACCGGTTATCGAAGGATTGGAAGTCACAACCGACCGCTACGGACACTGCTACCTGATAAAGGAAAGCAGCTTGAGATACAAGGTTGGGCGACAGCAGATGTACGACATCGAATGCCTTGCTCACCACCCCGATCATCTTGAGCTGAGCTACGAGTGGGAATGCGAGGATGGTGAGATCGAGGGCGAAGGCTCAATGATCATCTGGACCGCCCCAAATGCATCGATGTACGTGACGATCACAGTGACCGTATCGGATGGCACAGGAAGAACAGCCAGCGAAAGCGTAACACTCAATGTGGTGGGTTGCTCACCATGTACATTCCGGGGGTGCCCGTAAATAGATTACGGCCCGGAGTCATGACAGTCTCGTTACAGGCCGGGGTTCGCCAAGGGCTGAGTCCCTGGCAGACAGAGCCCAAGCAGTATAGTGATTCGAGGTGATATATAACGATGTTTAGCAGGTTAACAGGTTTCTTGAAGAACACGTTTCAGGACCGCTTCAAGCGATACCTGATTATAGCGATGGTCATCCTGGGAGTAGTCCTTGCCATCGTGGAAGGATCGACGTTAGAGCCGATTCACGACGACGGTTATCCAGTCCATTTCTTCCATGTTACCGGTTGTCCGGGCTGTGCAGAGCAGAAGGAGTTCAACCCGGAACTGGAAGAGCGACACTCCGACATACGCATAATATCGTACGATGCCCTGCGCGAAAGGGAGTACAAGCTGCTGCTGGATATGCTCGACGAAAGGGGAGTGGAGGACACCCCGCTGTTCCCGGTTACGATCTTCGGAAACCAGGTCTTCATGGGGTGGG
>JBLRXG010000056.1:0-7193 GCA_047920855.1 Dehalococcoidia bacterium
TCTGTGTGGTGCCCTCCTACTACGAGAGCTTCGGGCTGGTAGCTCTCGAGTCACTGGCCTGCGGAACGCCCGTTGTGGCTACTGATGTCGGCAACCACCGGAGTGTCATACGGCAGGGAGAGACAGGATATGTAGTAAGGGACAACTCACCACGTCGCCTTGCTGACGGGATTGCCTTGCTGCTGACCGGGCCAGGCTCTGACCAGAGATCTGCGTCGTCAATCCGCGCATCGGTCGGTGGCTTCAGTTGGTCGAATACTGCTGAAGCTTTCCTGAGGGAGTGTCGATCGGTACTGAGCAACTCTGCTGTGTCATCGCAGTGACTCGCTGTCTTCTTATGCCGCAAGACCTGGCGTTACCATTGGAGCCTCGTCACGCGGTTCTGTTAGGGGGCGGATGGGCTGCGGTTGCTTCGTGCCGGGGAGAATCCGGATTGTACCGTCTCGAGTAATCCTATACAATACGCGCCATGTGCCAGGACTACGGAAGGCTCGGACTTGATGACTAAGCCGGCCCATGCAATGGTGATCACACCGCACCCGGACGACGCCGAGTTCGGTGTTGCCGGGACCGTGGCCCGCTGGACAGGTGAAGGAAAGGATGTCATCTATGTGGTCTGCACGAATGGTGACAAGGGCACGAGTGATCCCGATGTGAAGCCCGCTGATCTTGCAGAGATTCGGGAGAAGGAACAACTGGCTGCCGCGAACGTCTTGGGGGTGAGAGAAGTCATATTCCTGCGCCACCCCGACCAGGGTTTGGAGGACACAGCTGAGTTCAGAAAGGAGATAGTACGTCTGATCAGGATGTACAGGCCGGAGACGGTGGTGACCGCTGACCTGTACCGGCGTCGCCTCTGGCACCGTGACCATCGCATAACCAGCCGGGTGACACTCGATGCCGTCTTTCCCTACGCCCGCGACTATCACTCGTATCCTGACCTGGTGGAGGAGGGGCTGCACCCTCATAAGGTCAGGGAAGTGTTATTGTGGGGTGCCGAGGAACCGAATCACCGAGTCGATATCTCTGACACCTTCGACAGGAAGATCGCCGCCCTGTTCTGCCATGTGAGTCAGGTAGACAGCAATCCCTCCTCGGGATGGGAGCAACGGCTACGAGAACGACACGCCATGTTGGCTGATGGGCAGGACTACAAACTGGCCGAGTCGTTCTACCGGATCGAGATACTTTGGTGAGAACACCTTCAGTCCTGATCTCCCGGTGTCGGCCCCTGCGTCACGATATTGGCGAAATGACTCTGTGTAGCTGATCGAGGGCCCAGGAGTTCTGCTCAAGGTCGAAGCCATCCACGGCACTCCGTCTCAGGCCTGATACACTGTCTACAGCCCCCCTGCTAACCATCTCGATGATCAGATCCTTCTCCCACTCTATGGAGGGCAGGAGGTTGTTCTTGGTCAATCTGGACAGCGCTGCTACCAGTCCGTACCCTCCCCAGTTGGATACAGTGGCGATCACTAGCCTGTTGACCATCGTGATGGCCGGGTCTGCTGGTAGTTTGTGCACTGCCGGTATGTGCGGGGCCAGGTTGCCCATGCCGATCTCGTTGCCCCCGTCGCCTATACCGATGCTGTCTCCATGGCCTGTGAAAAGGCAGTCGACCTTGGCCGTATAATCGGTTACGTCCTCCCCTGACATGTTCAGGTACTGCCCGTTGCGGGTCGGCCCGCACCTCTCCACCGAGATGATGAGGGAGGGCCGTACGTCAGCCAAGACCTGCTCTGCGAACCTCCCACTGCTGTCGCGGTCGGCAAGCGGGAAGACGATCACCATGTCCTTCTGTGCATCGGTACAGGATAGAAGGGGCGCGGCCTGTTCGTCTGTAACGTAGATGATCTCGAAGCCGAGTGACTTCAGCGCCCTTCCGATAGCAAGGGCGCCCGGGGGTCCGTCGGTCTCCGGAGCACGGGCCGAAAGGACATAGAACCCGGTGGTTATGATGGCTCGTTTCCGGCTCCTCTTCGTCCCATTAAGTACAAGGTCAGCGGCGGCGTGGCAGAAATCAGCGGGCAGGAAACCTCTGAGCTCCGAGATGCCCCGCCGGTCGTGACCGAGAACTATCTCCTCAACGGACATTATGGTTCACCATTCGCAGGCAGATGCCGGGGTTCGCCCCTGTGGCGGTTGCACCGCCCCACCCCGTGCGCTGGTGATCTCCTGGCTCTGTCATCGGTAGTCACTCGGAAGGAACTTCTTGATCCTGTCCATGGTCTCCCGGTATTCGCTCAGCAGTCGGCGGCCCTCCGAGGCAGTGATCGCCACGAACCTTATACTATCATCTAGCTGCGCCTGTGCGAGCTCTGGCAGATCGACCGTGCTCACAGTGGCTATCTTGCTATACCCGCCGGTTGTCTGCCGGTCGGCCAGCATGATGATGGGCAAGCCGTCTGCCGGCACCTGTACTGCGCCCGCAGGGATGCCGTCGGAGAGGATGTCCGCTCCGCCTTTGTGTTCTATGCGCGGGCCGTTGAGGCGACAGCCCATGCGGTTTGCCTGAGCGGTAACCATGTACTCAGAACTCAGGAAAGTCTCAATGCCCCTATCGGTGAAGCGATCGTCTTGAGGGCCGAGTATGACCCTGAGTGTGTTGTCGGTCCTGAGGTCCGGGATGTACTCCTGTGGCAGCCTTGTTGCCAGGAAACGGGCGCCGGCCTCTCCTGCATCCAGTGAATCACCCGGGCGTAATGGCCGCCCCTCGAGGCCGCCGATGCCCGACCTGACATATGTTGACCTGCTGCCCATAACCTCAGGGATATCTATTCCACCGGCTACCGCCAGATAGCTGCGGCAGCCCCTCCTTGGCCGGCCGAACGAGATGATGTCACCGCGACGGGCCTCCACACCCTCCCACATGGAGAGCGGTTCGTCGTTCAGGGCTGGGCTGAGGTCGGCTCCAGTGATCGCGATTACCGTGTCGCCCATCACTCGCAGACATGGTCCCAGCAGAGATATCTCAAGACAGGCGGCCCCTTCGTTGTTGCCAACAAGAAGATTGCCCACCGTGGAGGCATAGCCGTCCATCACTCCTGACACCGGAACGCCGTATTGCTGGTACCCGTACCGCCCTCTATCCTGAACCGTGGTCAACAGACCGGGCTGGATAACTTCAAACACCTTCATCTTGGGTCTCTCCTGCAAAGGCATACTGCCTTATTCGGTAGGTACCGAGTTGGAGTTGTTCGCTGATGCGGCTGAAGTCGCTGCCGGTTATCCGTACGAATCTCACGTAGTTGCCCGTCTGGAGTAGGGCCGGGGGTCTTCTGCCGGCATGGAACAGCTCCAGCGGGGTTCTGCCTATAATCCTCCACCCTCCCGGGCTCTCTGCCGGGTACACTCCGGTCTGGCCTCCGGCTATACCCACTGATCCGGCCGGTATCTTCGCGCGAGGCGTCGCCAGCCTCGGAGCGCTGATACGAGGGGACATGCCTCCCAGATAGGGAAATCCCGGGATGAAACCCAGCATATATATGAGGTAGTATCTCTCGGAGTGGAGTTGGATCACCTCCTCAGCGGACAGGCCGTTGTGTTGGGCGACGAAGTCAAGGTCCCTACCTTGTTCACCTCCGTAGAGGGTGGGGATCTCAGTAACCATCGGCCCGGGAAATGCCGACGCCTGCGCTCTCCGGGCGAGACGTTCCAGTTCGACCATCAGGTCCTCAGAGCATATCAGTAGTGGTTCGTAGTAGACGAGCAGTGAGCCATAGGCGGGAACTGATTCAACGATCCCCGTCAGGTCGGCTTGCTGTATTGCGAAGTGCAGTTCGCTGACCCGGCGGTTCAGTTCAGGGTCGATGACATCACCGAACTCAACGAAGAGCGCGCTATCTCCGCCCGGCAGGAACCTCGGTCTATCATAGATCATGGCCTGGCTTCTGATCTGTCACTTACAGAAGGCGCCCATCGGTACAACAGTCACGCCAACGGATTCCAGTCTCTGCCTAATCCTCCGGGCCATATCCGACGCGCCGGGAGTATCTCCATGCAGACAGATGGTGTCGCCTGTCATCTCAACCTCCTGCCCATCTATTGCCATTACCTTACCATCTGTAACCATACTCATCACCCGATTCGCAACCTGCTCTATGTCGCCTATCACCGCCCCGGGATGGCTGCGGTGAACGAGAGTGCCGTCAGGGTGTACCGATCGGTCGGCGAAGACCTCCCTCGCCACTCTCAGGCCAACCTTTCGCCCTGCCTCTATCCAGGACGAGCCTGCCATTCCGACCAGTATCAGCCCGGGATCCACCTTCTTCACGGCTTCTGCCACTGCCAAAGCAAGCTGCTCATTCCGTATCCCCATGTTGTACAGAGCTCCGTGCGGCTTGACGTGCTGTAACCTGCCTGAACCGGTGAAGGCCTGGAGGGCACCAATCTGGTAGGCGACGTATGCTGCGGCCTCTTCAGGCGTTATCATCATCTCTCTCCTGCCGAAGCCCATCAGATCCGGTAGGCCCGGATGAGCCCCGACGGCTACTCCGGCCGCCTCGGCCAGCAGCACCGTCTGCTTCATGTGCAGAGGGTCTCCGGCGTGGAATCCGCAGGCGATGTTGGCTGACGATATGTGCGGGATTATCTCTGCGTCGAATCCAGCCGCGAACGGGCCGTAACCTTCGCCCATGTCGCAGTTGATGTCAACTCTGGCCTGCATCGACTCGCTCTCAACAAACACGGCTGTCAAATGCCGCGGCATACCCCGGCTCGGGCTGCCCGTCACAGGACAGCAAGTTCTTCATTCAGAATGTCGGTTACAAACATGTGTCCTGGCGAATGAGTTATCATGAACGGCGGTCTGGATCTCACAGCTACGGCCTGCGGTGTAACGCCGCATGCCCAGAACACTGGGACCTCGTCCTTCCTGATCTCCACATAATCGCCGTAGTCAGGTTGCTCGATATCGGCGATGCCGATCTTCTCCGGGTCTCCTATGTGCAGAGGGGCTCCATGAGCAGCGGGGAAACGCGAGGTTATCTGAACTGCCCTGCCTACCATTGACTCATGGATCGGTCTCATGCTCACGACGATGGGTCCAGAGAACATGCCTGCGGGTCTGGCCTCAATGGAGGTCACGTACATGGCTACGTTCTTGCCTTCCTCTAAGTGTCGGAGCGGCATTCCCGCTCTTGTCAGGGCCGACTCGAATGTGAAGCTACAGCCGAGCACAAAGCTCACCAGCCCTTCATGCCAGTACCCTGTGACATCCGTCTCCTCTGCCTGGAGTTCACCGTGTCGATAGATTCTGTACAGGGAAACGTCAACCCTCAGGTCGGCCCCCTTGGTCGTTAGGGCCGGTTCGTATCTTCCAGGTTCGAGCACTTCAAGTATCGGGCATGGCCGGGGGTTGCGCTGGCAGAAGAGCAGGAAGTCGAAGGCCATCTCCTTGGGTAGTACAACGAGGTTCGCCTGCGCATAGTCCGGAGCGAGGCCGGCCGTTGGCCGCACCAGTTCACCCCGCCGAATGAGCGCTCTGATTTCTTTGGGGTCTCGGCATATGGGTTCGATCAGTGTCCCGTCTCTCCTCTTGAGTCTGTTGCCTCTGATCAGCATTGCTATGATACTATACCCCGTCTGTGGCAACAATGGCCACTTTCACCCGTCTGTGCTGCTTTGGGTAGGGTACCGACATCCGTTTGACCTGAAGCTGCTCTTGACCTGTTACCTCATGGCGGGAGAATGCGATCAGACAGCTCTTGCCGGTCTGGCAATCTGCCCCGTCCCGCACAGATGCTCAGGCCTGAGCGGGCAGATCGCCGACAGTGCCATCGGCCACGGCATCACGGATCGCCCGGAGAAGGGCATCGACCGCGATGTCGACATCGTCCTTTGTGTGAGCCGTTGACAATATGAAAGACATACCCTTGTGGGTGTGTATGCCACGGTGAAGCAGGTAGACTCCGAGTTTTCGTTTCTCGGCACTGCCCGCCAGCATCTTCTTAATGTCCTTTGTGGGAGGACTACCGAGGTCATCGACCTCGAACTCAACAGCGCCGAAGCAGATATGAAGTATCGTGCGCCCGTATATTCTCCAGTTACTATTTGAGCGGCGCAAGGCCTGGTTGGTGGCCTCCCTCATGTATGCACCCACCTCATTGAGCTGCTTCTGAATCGAGCCATCCCGAAGCAGCTTGCAGGCGGCAATGCCGGCAGCGCATACGATTGGCATTGCGTTCCACGTCCCGGAGTGCGGAATCCACCTCTCGGGCTGAGGCCCGGGTGCGAGCATTCCCATAACGTCGGCCCGACCGGTTAAGACGCCGGCGGGCAATCCCCCGGCTACGCTCTTGCCAAACGTAGTCAGGCCGGGTTTCAGCTTCATAAGGCCTCCCCAACCGGCCGGGCTATCGCGGAACCCGGTTACCACCTCGTCCAGAAGCCAGATCGTGCCATACCTGTCAGCCAGCGGCCCCACCGCGCTTATGAAGTCGGCATCCCAGGGAACCTGACCCGCCATATGTGCGCCGCCACCCTCGGTCAATACTACGGCATACTGCTCCGTTGCCAACTCCTCCTCCAGAGCACTGAGGTCGTGCATGGCTATGACTCTGACCTCACTGCTGACAACCCCCGGCGTGCCGGGGGCCGCCAGCTCGTCGGCCCAGCCGTGGAAATTCTCCTCGAACCTCAGCACCTTTGTCCTGCCGGTGAAGGCACGGGCCAGCCTGATGCCCATCATGTTCGCCTCCTGCCCGCAGGCGAAGAACTCAACCCTCTCTGCAGTCGGTACCATGCCCTTTATCAACTCCGCCCACTCGATCTCCATCTCGTGTGAGGCGCTGTACAGGGTTCCTCTGGCAGTCTGCTCCTGCATTGCCCTTACTACGGCAGGGTGTCCGTGCCCTAGTATCAGAGCCCCGTGTCCGTTTCTGAAGTCGATGTACTCGTGTCCGTCTACGTCCCATATGCGTGAGCCCTGAGCGTGCGTCATGTAAGGCCCAAAGGGCTCCCATGTGCGGCCTACGTGGGTCACCCCCTTGGCGGCAAAATGGTCGAGGGCCCTCAGGTGTAACTCCCTGGATCTGGGACGCGAGGCGACGTACTCGTCGATTATTGCCATCCCTTCTCTCACTCTGAAAGCCAGAGCACATTACCGCACATGTCAGGATCGTGAGACCGCGAGGCAAACGCGGCGAACTGCTCCTTTTCCCTACTTAGCACGGAGACGCCACCGTGCTAAGTAG
>JBLRXG010000057.1:0-7179 GCA_047920855.1 Dehalococcoidia bacterium
GCGCAACCCCTGGCCGCTACCATGAATGAGGCGGTGATAATGGATGTTGAGGTGAGGGGGGATCGGGTTGAGAGGAAGGTCCGCGAAGGCTACTGCGATAGGATGACTGCAGATCTTGACGAAGGTCTGAAATGGGTAGAGGAGGCAAGGACGAGAAGCACACCACTGTCCGTCGGACTTGTCGGCAACGCAGCCGATGTTCACCCTGAGTTGGTCAGGAGAGGGGTTGTCCCTGACGTCGTCACCGATCAGACTCCTGCGCACGACATCTGGAGCTACGTTCCCGCCGGCGAGCCTCCCCGGAGTCCTGATGAGTATAAGAGACGGGCCTACGAATCAATTGTCAGACATACCCAAGCGATCCTGGATATGCAGAAGCAGGGAGCTGTCTGCTTCGACTACGGCAACAATCTGCGTTAACAAGCTGAGATCGGAGGCCTGAAGACACGAGATGACGGCGGCCAGTTCCTGTATCCCGGTTTTGTGCCGGCATATATCAGGCCGCTCTTCTGTGAGGGCAAGGGGCCTTTCAGGTGGGCTGCCCTTTCCGGCGAGCCGCAGGACATCATTGCGCTGGATGGCGCGCTACTGAAGACCTTCCCTGAGGATGTAGCGCTTCATCGCTGGGTGAAGAAGGCCCAGGAGAGAGTTCCCTTTCTCGGACTCCCGGCCAGGATATGCTGGCTGGGCTACGGTGACAGGGCCAGATTCGGCAGGGTTATCAATGAACTGGTCGGTCGGGGCACGTTAAAGGCGCCCGTTGTCATCGGTAGAGACCACCTGGACACTGGCTCAGTGGCGTCTCCCAACCGCGAGACCGAAGGGATGCATGACGGTTCGGATGCAATAGCCGACTGGCCCCTGCTGAATTTCGCGCTGAACGCCGTCAACGGGGCCTCGTGGGTCTCCTTTCATCATGGTGGTGGTGTGGGAATAGGTTATGCTCTGCATGCGGGGCAGGTCTGCGTGGCAGACGGGACCACCGAGAGAGCCGGAAGGCTTGAAAGGGTGCTGACGGTTGACCCGGGCATCGGAGTTGCCCGACACGCAGATGCAGGCTACCCGATCGCGATCGAGACAGCACGACAGAAGGGAGTCAAGATCCCGTGTTAGACATCCTCATAAAGAACGCCTCGGAACTGGTTACATGCAGGAGCCGCGAGCCAAAGACAGGCCCAGACCTCGACGTCCTGGACATAGTCTCGGGAGGAGATCTGGCAGTCAAAGGTGGGAGAATCGCCGGCATCGGCATTGTGGACGAGCCTGCCAGTAAGGTCATCGACGCTTCGGGAAAGACGGTACTGCCCGGATTCGTTGATTGTCATACCCACCTTGTCTTCTCCGGTTCGCGCGAAGAAGAGTTCGCTCAGAATATCCAGGGAGCCGACTACCTGGATATTCTGAGGGAGGGAGGCGGCATCTTGAGCACGGTCAGAAGCACCAGGAATGCCGCGTTTTCGGAACTGATGTCGGCTGCACAGTCAAGAATCAGGCTGGCATCCGATTATGGCACAACGACCATCGAAGTGAAGAGCGGATACGGTTTGGACCTGGCCAATGAGATGAAGATGCTCATGGTGGTCGGGAACCTCAGGACGCATCGGAGGGTCGAACTCGTGCCCACCTTTCTGGGCGCCCATGCGTTTCCTCCGGAGTTCGACCAGGACAGGGCGGGATACGTCCACGAGGTACTGAGAACGCTGGACGAGCTCCAGAAACAGCCGCTGGCGGAGTATTGCGATGTGTTCGTGGAAGAGGGGGCGTTTGGCGTCGAAGAGGCGGGACAGATTCTTGAAAGAGCGATTAGCTGCGGCCTCAAGACGAAACTACACGCAGGAGAGTTCAGCGACATGGGTGGGGTGGAATTGGGAGTGGACATGGGAGTGACCTCGATAGACCATCTCGACTACATCTCGGAAGAGGGAATGAGGCGCATGGCAGAGAGAAAGATAATCGGCGTTCTTCTGCCCGGGGTTCCCTTCCACTTGATGACAGGTCATTACGCGCCTGCCAGAAGGATGATCGAAGCAGGTGTGCCGATTGCACTGGCCACCGACTTCAACCCCGGAAGCTGCCCCACACTCTCCATGCAGATGATCGTTGCCCTTGCCTGCAGGTACATGAGGTTAACCGCGGCGGAGGCCATCAACGCGTCAACGATAAACGCGGCGCACGCTGTAGATAGAGGCGACAGGATCGGCAGTCTGGAGGTCGGCAAACAGGCCGACATCATCATCCTTGATATCCCCAATCATCGGCAGTTGCCTTACTGGTTCGGCATGAACCTGGTCGAGAGAGTGATTAAGAACGGCAGGATCATCAGATAGACTCCGCCATACTTGGGCCACCTGGGTTCCACCTGCCGGACCGGGGACAGGAGTCAGTCATCAGGAGACATTGTCCCTACCAGTGATAGCATCAAGCGAAAGACACAGGTATCAAGTCCGGGATCAGGCAACTTTGACCGCTGTTCCGTAGGCCACTATCTCAGCTGCTCCTGACATCACCATCGAAGTCACGAATCTCGTACCTACAACAGCGTCGGCACCGATTCTCTCAGCTTCCTCGACCATTCTCTGAAGTGCTTCCTCTCGGGCCTGTGCCAGCATCACAGTGTATTCCTTGATCTCTCCGCCAACGATAGTTCGCAGGCCGGCGACGATATCGCGCCCCATATGCCTTGCCCTGATAGTGCTGCCTCTAACCAGGCCGAGGGTCTCAGTTGTACGCTTGCTGGCTATCTGCTCCGTAGTCACAACTATCATCTATCTACCTCCTTGAACTTGCTGCGCTCCGCCTTCGAGTCTCGATATCTCTCGCGGCCGAGCGAAACGAAAAGTATTGCCAGTCCGACAGCAATAGCGGCAATGGCGATCTTGACAGGTAAGGGCATCTCCAGGAATGCCAGGCGGAAAAACCAGTAGAGCCCCCAACCTATGAGGACGACCAGGCCGGCTATTATCAGTAACCCACCGAGCTTTCTCATGTGACCTCCTTTCTGGCTGACCGCAGTTCTGTTGTACTGCTGGTCGTAGACCGCCATTCGAGTACGTTGCTAGGGCACTTGGTTGTCTTCTCTGAACTTGTTGGTGATGGGCAGCCGTCTGTCACGCCCGAAATCCCGCGGGGTTATCTTTATGCCGGGGGCAGCCTGGCGCCGTTTGTACTCACTCCTGTCCACCATCCGCGCGACTCCTGTGACCGTAGCGGGGTCAAAACCCATAGCCACGATGCCCTCAATCGTCATGTCATCCTCCACGTAGGCTTTCAGAATGGGATCCAGCACCTCATATGGGGGCAGGGTATCCGTATCTCTCTGGCCGGGTCTCAGTTCGGCGGACGGCGGTTTGGTCAGGATAGCGGGCGGTATGACAGATCTCCCCGCTTCGCAGTTCTTGTACTTCGCTAGCGCAGCGACCATCGTCTTGGGTACATCCTTCAGGGGGATGAAGCCTCCGGCCATGTCTCCATAGAGGGTAGTATAGCCGGTAGCTGTCTCACTCTTGTTGCTACAGGCAAGGACAAGCCATCCGAACTTGTTCGACAGGGCAAACAGGATATTCGCCCTGATCCTCGCCTGCAGGTTCTCCTCCGCCAGGTCTGTATCGGTATCCCTGAAGGGCTCAGCGAGGATCTCGAGATACGATGCGAAGGCTCTCTCAATCGGAATCACCATGAACCTTATCCCGAGATTCCTCGCCAGAGCCTCGGCATCTGATACACTGCCGGGTGATGAATAACGAGAGGGATTGGAGACACCTATGACGTTGTCAGGCCCGAGCGCATCTGCTGCTATGACAGCTACCAGGCTAGAGTCGATTCCCCCGGATAGCCCCAGCACCACCTTCTCAAAGCCATTCTTCCGAACGTAGTCTCTGGTGCCGAGGACGAGCGCCCGGTAGACCTCATCCAGTTCACCCAGCCTCTCGACTCGCTCCGGCTGAAGCGGAGGCCTGGTACCCGTCGGGCACTCGCCTGACAGCTCTATCCTGGTCGCTCTCTCCAGCCTATCCTGGACCCATGGCGTGGCCTTTCTTCGCCTTGGGTCGTGTAGCTGTCGACGAAGCACCGATTCTACGTCCAGATCGGCCACGAGAAAATCCTCTTCGAACTGCCTTGCCCGAGCGACCACCTCTCCTTTCTCATTGATGATAAGGCTGTTGCCATCGAATACGAGTTCATCTTGCCCGCCTACCAGATTATTGTAGACCACGATTGCCACACTATCCGACGCCCTTGTGGCAAGCATTCTCTCTCTAGAGAGCCCTTTGCCTGCATGATATGGCGACGCACCTATGTTGATCAGCACCGTCGCACCGGCATAAGCTTGCACGATAGCAGGTCCGGCTTCGTACCACATGTCCTCGCAGATACTGACGCCAACGCCCACGCCGCGGACGGTGAAAACGGGATACTCGTTACCGGACTGGAAGTATCTGTTCTCATCGAATACGCCGTAGTTGGGCAGATAGTGCTTGTGGTAGACACCCACCAGTTCCCCGTCGTAGAGCATCGCCGCGGCATTGTAGATATCCCCGTCACTATCGACGAAACCCACCACCGCCGCGATATCCGATGTGTGCCCGGCAATCGCGTTGAGGCTTTCCCTGTTCTGCCCGATGAAGTGCGGCTTAAGCAACAAGTCCTCAGGAGGATAGCCGGTGACGGCCAGTTCGGGCAGAGTGACGATGTCTGCCCCCACAGACCTGGCTCGGTTGATGGACTCGATGATCCTCCGGGTATTGCCTGTGAAGTCGCCTACGGTGGGGTTGATCTGAGCTATTACGACTCTGAGCGGGCGCAACTTGCCTCCGTTATGCTGCAACTGAGAATAGTATACCAGATAATCACCGCCCTTTTGCGAGGACTCACTGAAGTGTATTCGTTGACAACATCGCCCCTGGTGTGGCAGAATATACGGCAAAAGGTTACCGTTGCCACATCAGCGGGAGTATATCAGGTTGCTGACACATCAGGATCAAGAGGTAGAGAGAAAGGTAATCGCCATTCTCAGGATCCTCAGCCAATCCACTGAGCCGATAGGTGCACGGGTCATATCCCATCATCTCAGCAACCAGGGAATCCAGCTTACAGAGAGGGCAGTTCGCTACCACTTGAAGCTAATGGATGAGCGGGGGTTCACCGAGAGAGTGGGGAGAGATGGTAGGCTGATTACTAAGGTCGGTCTGGAAGAATTGAAGAGCGCCCTCGTCAGCGATAAGGTTGGCTCTGTTGCATCCAGGATTGAGCTCATGGCCTGCCAGACCGACTTCGACATGGACAAGCGCGAAGGGAGGGTTCCTGTGAACATCTCCTACTTCCCTGAGAAGCAATTCGGGAAGGCAGTGCAGGCAATGAAGAGGGTCTTCCAGGCAGGTGTTTGTGTCAGCGAACTCGTGGCTATAGCCAAGCCCGGACAGAAACTGGGAGAGATCACCACGCCCAAAGGAAGGATAGGTCTGGCCACTGTCTGCAGCGTAGTCATCAACGGTGTCCTGCTCAGGGCCGGCGTGCCCGTCGACTACAGGTTCAGTGGCATACTCCAAGTCAAGAATCGCAAACCCCTGCGGTTTGTCGAGCTTATCCAGTATTCGGGCTCTTCCCTTGATCCTGCAGAACTCTACATAGCCAGCAGAATGACCAGCGTCAGTCAGACGGCCAGAAGAGGGGAAGGGAGGATCCTCGCCAATTTCCGGGAGATGCCGGCTGTGTGTCGATCGACAGCCGAGACGGTCATCGGCCGACTGCGTGAAGCTGCTATCGGTGGACTGCTCATGATGGGAGAGGTGAGCAGGCCATTATGCGGCGTTCCGGTCGAGCTGAACAAGGTAGGGATGATACTGGCCGGAGGACTCAACCCCGTGGCGGCTGCGGTGGAGTCGGGAGTGGAGGCAGAGAGTCACTCCATGAGTGCGCTCATGGACTATCGTGACCTGACCGTATTCAGCGACCTATGAACGACGAAAGTGATCCTGGTTACCCATGGAGCCTCACCGTTAGAGGAGAGGCAGGTCGGTCTTGGGTGATAGGTGGCAGTCACACAAGGCTCACTAGGTAAGAACATAAGGAGGTGATTTCGTGAGCGAAGAGCGAGACGAGAATCCATTCCAGAACGTGAGAAGATTGATCGGTGATGTCTGCCAGCGTATAGGCATCCCCGAAATGTGTTGTGTACGACTGATGGAGTGTGAAAGAGAGCTAACAGTCCATTTCCCGGTGAAGATGGATGATGGGAGAGTTAAGGTCTTCACGGGATACAGGATTGTGCACAACGATAGTCGGGGCCCCAGCAAGGGGGGTATCCGATACCATCCCGACGTCAATCTAGACGAAGTCAGGGCACTGGCAGCGTTGATGACACTGAAGACAGCGGTCGCGGGTATACCGTATGGAGGTGCGAAGGGAGGTGTGATCTGCGATCCCAAGACGATGTCCCAGAGCGAGCTTGAGAGGTTGACTCGTAGATATGCCTCTGATATCGCGATTATCATGGGTCCAGACAGCGATATTCCAGCTCCCGACGTGGGTACCAACCCCCAGGTTATGGCATGGATCATGGATACTTACAGCATGGGCAGGGGATACTCGGTGCCGGCAGTAGTCACGGGCAAACCTCTTGAAATAGGCGGTAGCAACGGCAGATTCGAGGCGACCGGGCGCGGCTGCATGGTCACTGCGCTTCTAGCAGCTAAGCATCTCTGCATAGATCCCCAGGACGCAACCGTTGTCGTTCAGGGATGCGGCAATGTGGGGGCTATAGCAGCGAGCCTTCTGGCTAAGGAGGGTTGCCGTGTGACTGCGATAAGCGATTCCAAGGGCGGCGTCTACAATCCTGGAGGACTGAGCCTGGAGGCCGTTTTCTGTCACAAGCGGGATACCGGATCCGTGATAGGTTCAGACAACGCGCAGAAGGTTACAAACGCTGAACTTCTGGAGTTGAAGTGCGATATCCTGGTTGTGGCAGCTCTTGAACACGCGCTTGTCAAGGCCAATGCTCCTTCGGTCAAGGCAAGAATAGTCGTGGAAGGTGCTAACGGTCCAACAACACCTGAGGCCAACGAGATTCTGTGTGACAGAGGGGTAGTCGTCGTTCCGGACATACTGGCGAATGCCGGCGGTGTGATAGTGTCATACCTGGAGTGGGTGCAGGGACTGCAGTCCTTTTACTGGGATGAGGCA
>JBLRXG010000058.1:0-6658 GCA_047920855.1 Dehalococcoidia bacterium
GGCGAAGAACAACTCCTGTGCCCCGTCCAGTCCAATCTGAAGCCACGGATTGGCTCCATGCTCCAATACGCGCTGATAGACAGCCAGGAGCAGCGGTGCCCCCTCCGGTGCACCCGTGATTCTCACAAGCTGGTTGGGCTTGACCTCGGTGGAGTAATCGACCAGGATCTTTGCCACTGCTTCGACTCGGGGATCTGCCATCTCACCTCCAACAGTTCTGTATCAGTAGAATCAACTGCCAGTCTAACAGACGAACTCGCGTCCGGTCAACGCAGGGTCCGTGTCATGTCAGGGTCATGTCAGACAGCTTCGAGGCTTGCCGCGATTGCCCTTTTGGAGTATCCTTCCAGAGGAACAACCGATAGGGCCTCAACGCCACCGCAGACAGCGGCAGACACACAAAGCTGGTCACCATGGTCGATCTGGACAACGCCTCAATCTACAGTGAGTTCGATAAGTCAGGCATGCTCCGTCACCTGCAGGGATTTCCGGAGCAATGCATGAGGGCATGGCAGAAGGTCATGGCTCTCAAGTTGCCCGGCGACTACTCACGGATATTTGGCGTTGTCATACTGGGCATGGGAGGTTCCGCCATCGGAGGGGATATCGTGCAGCGTCTGGCCTCCCTGGAGAGCAGCGTACCTGTATGGGTGCACCGTGACTACGGCCTGCCCGCTTTCGTCGATGAGAGCACCCTGGTTATCGCCTCGAGCTACTCGGGTAACACCGAAGAGACCCTCTCGGCATTCAGGCAGTCGCTCAAGACTCCGGCCAGGAAGCTGGTAATAACCTCGGGCGGGGAGCTGAATCGCCTGGCTGAGGCCGAGGGAATCCCCACCTATTTTATAGAATACAAGGCCCCGCCCAGGGCAGCCTTTCCCCACAGTTTCGTGCCCCTGCTCGGCATCTTTCAGAAGCTGGGCTTGATCGAAGACAAGGCCGCCGATGTGCGGGAGGCTGTCCAGATCCTGACCGATATGACGGGCGACATTGTTGAGACGCAACCCCGTAGTTCAAACCCTGCGAAGCAACTGGCAGCCAGGCTGCAGGGCCGGGTTGCCATAATCTACGGAGCGGAGGTGATGTCAGAGGTAGCCCGGCGCTGGAAGGCGCAGTTCAACGAGAACGGCAAGAACTGGGCCTTCTGCGAGACCATTCCTGAACTCAACCACAACGCGGTCATCGGCTACTCCCTGCCGGCAGATATGAAGCAGAAGGCGTTCGTGATCATGCTGGGCTCCCGCTCAATGGGGTCCCGCAACGCACTCCGCTACCGGGCTACCGCCGAACTGCTCACCAGGGCGGGCATCGCTCATGAGACCGTAGAGAGCAGAGGCGAGAGCGTCCTGGCCCAGATCATGGGACTGGTCTTACTGGGCGACTATTGCAGCTTCTACCTGGCGATGCTGAACGAGGTTGACCCCACAACGATAGATGCGATAGACTTCGTCAAGCAGTACCTTGCCCGGCACGATGTGTCCACCGGTTAGTCAGGGCAAGGCGCATGGTCACTTCACAGGGTCCTCAGGCAAGTCTGCGAACACGATTGAGGGGTGGTGCAATGAAAGCTCTGGTTCTGGCTGCCGGCAAGGGGACAAGGCTCAGGCCGCTGACCAACACGGTTCCCAAGCACCTTCTGCCGGTGGGTGACAGTCCCATCCTGTTTCGCGTGCTGGACTACATAATGGATGCCGGCATCGAGGAGATCGGCATCGTCGTCTCTCCGGACTTGGGCCTTTTCATAGAGGAGGCCCTGTGCGACTGGCAACGGCCACGGGCAAGGGTAACTCTCATCCTTCAGGCAGAACCGAAGGGACTGGCACACGCCGTCAAGGTAGCGCAAGGTTTTCTGGGCGAATCGCCTTTCCTGATGTTACTCGGCGACAACCTGGTTCAGGATGGCGTCACAGGTTTTCTCGACGACTTCCGTGCATCCAACTACGACGCCAGCGTCGTCCTCAAGGAAGTGGATGACCCAAGAGCCTTCGGTGTGGCCGAGGTTGACTCGTCGGGCAAGGTTACACGCATGGTGGAGAAACCGAAGGAGCCGAAGAGCAACCTCGCCATAATCGGCGTCTACCTCTTCACCTCCGAGATACACAGGGCTATAGACCAGATAAGGCCTTCCTGGCGCGGAGAACTGGAGATAACCGATGCCATCCAGAAGCTGCTGGAGATGGGAAGACAGATCAGGAGCCACCTTCTCAAGGGCTGGTGGCTCGACATCGGCAGCAACGAGGGACTTCTGAAGGCCAATCACGTGATTCTCGACGCCTCGGCTGAGACCGACATAAGAGGGAAGGTGGATCTGCAGAGTAGCCTGGCAGGCCCCGTGCAGATCGGTGAGCAGGCAGAACTGGAGAACAGTCGGGTTGAGGGGCCGGCGCTCATCGGGGCTGGTTGCCGGATAACGAACTCGATTATCAAACCCTTTACCAACATCAGGGCAGGGACGACGATCCAGGATTCGTCGATCGAAGGATCACTGATCCTCGAGAACTGCCGTATCTCGGGGATCGTATCTCTCACCGATAGCATAATCGGGAGGAACTCAACCCTGACCGGGCAGAAGGAAAGCCGGAGGGTAGTCAGGCTGTACCTTGGCGATGACTGCGAAGTTGACCTGAGCTAGACGATCATGGAAAGACTGCTGATCGTATCCAACAGGTTGCCCCTGACAGTGCAGGAGAGAAAGGGTGAGTTGCATGTCGAACCCAGTGTCGGAGGACTGGCGACAGGTCTCAGCTCATGGTACAAGTCCTGCAACAGCATGTGGATAGGATGGGCAGGCATAACCCCGAAGAAGATGAAGCGGGAGAAGGACATAATGGACAGGCTGCTGTCCGAAAACTGTCACCCCGTGTCCATCTCGCAACATGATATCGATGCCTATTACAACGGCATGTGCAATAGAACCATCTGGCCGCTGTTTCACTACTTCCCGCTATATGCTCAGTACAGCGAGGATTCCTGGCAGGCCTATAAGCGGGTGAACACAGCCTTCGCCAACGTGGTAGCCGGCATAGCCAGGCCTGATGACACCATCTGGGTACATGACTATCACCTTATGCTGGTCCCCAGGCTCCTGAGAGAGAGGCTGCCAAAGGCGACAGTCGGTTTTTTCCTGCACATACCATTTCCCTCCTTCGAGATATTCCGTCTCCTGCCATCCCGCGAGGAGGTCCTGGAAGGACTCCTGGGCGCAGACCTGGTAGGTTTCCATACTTATGACTACACCGGGCACTTCCTTGACAGCGTGCACAGGCTGTTGGGATATGAGTCGGCGATGGGCCAGGTGGTCGTGTCCGGCCGGACGGTGAGAGCGGATGCGTTCCCCATGGGCATAAGCCATGAGCACTTCTCTGGTGCTGTCGACGACGTGAAGACGCAGGCGGAGAGAAGGAGGATGTGGAAGAGGTTGGGTGACTGCCGGGTTGTTCTTTCGGTGGACCGCCTGGACTACACCAAGGGCATACCCGAGCGGCTGGAGGCTTACAGCGCGTTTCTCAGCAGGAACCCGAAGTACAGGGGAAAGGTCATCTTCGTGCTGCTGGTCGTCCCGTCACGCACAAGAGTGGAGCACTATGTTCAACTAAAGAGGCAGTTGGACGGCCTTGTCGGGGAGATAAACGGAAGACACGGGACCATAGGGTGGATGCCCATCTGGTACCTCTATCGTTCCCTGCCCTTTCATGCACTCACGGCCCTCTACAGCCTGGCTGACGTGGCCCTCGTTACCCCGCTGAGGGACGGGATGAATCTCGTGGCCAAGGAGTATGTCACCACCAGGGTGGACGGGAAAGGCGTCTTGATACTCAGTGAGACAGCAGGGGCGGCACAGGAGATGGGTGAGGCGATTATCATAAATGCCAATAACCAGGATGAGATAATCCGGGCGCTGGAACAGGCCCTGGAGATGCCGGACCAGGAACAAGTAAGGCGGAACCTCATAATGCAGAAACGCCTGCGTCGCTACAATGTGGTGCGGTGGGCCGACGAGTTCATGGACAGGCTGGCTTACACGAAGAAGCTTCAACGTGAGCTGGCAGAGAAGGCACTGACCGCCGAGATGCAGACACGCCTCGTCGATGACTATCGGAACAGCCGCAGGTCACTGCTTCTGCTGGACTATGACGGCACACTCGTGCCCTTCTCACCCCGGCCGGAGCAGTCAAGACCGGGGACCAGACTGAGGGGGTTGCTGAGGAAGCTGGCCGGGAATTCGCGCTGCGAGATAGTGATGATAAGCGGACGCGACAAAGGCACCCTGGAGAAGTGGTTTGGTGGCCTGGGGGTGGCACTGGTTGCTGAGCACGGGGTATGGGTGAGGAGGAAGGGTCAACAGTGGGAGACGATCGACATACTGTCTGGCGAATGGAAGTCAGAGATATATTCCATGCTTGAGCTGTGGGTTGATCGGACGCCGGGCTCCTTCATAGAAGAGAAGGATTTCTCGCTTGTCTGGCACTACAGAAAGGCGGACGCCACGCTGGGTGAGCTCAGGGCAAGAGAGCTGATAAACAGCCTTTCCAGTGCAATCTCCGGCCTCAATCTTCAGGTATTGGAGGGAAGCAAGGTAGTGGAAGTCAAGAACGCCGGCATCAACAAGGGCCGCGCGGCTCTCGCGTGGATTGCCGGAGAAGAGTGGAGCTTCATACTGGGCATGGGGGACGATGTGACAGATGAGGACACCTTCAGAGTGCTCCCGGCGACCGCGTGGTCGATAAAGGTCGGTGTCGGAGCTTCGGCAGCCAGGTTCAATATAAGCTCGCCGGGGGAAGCAATCTCCCTGCTAACCAGGATGGTCTCAGGCCGCTGAGTTATTCGTCCCGGCGGCTCCGCTGCTCTCAAGACGATTCTTCCGGGCCGGTCGCTGCAAGAGCGCTTCTCAGATGGGCCGGGGGTGACTAGAAGCACTCTGCTCTCTGCCTTTTGCTCAAGTTGAACCAGGGATGAAAGCTCACTATGCATTCAGAACCGGTCTCCCTGCTAACGGCCCCCTTCATCACCATGTTTATGGCCATAAGATGATCCCCGATGCGATCGGGCAGGAGGAAGTTCCGCCTGACGTACTCCCGGCCCCTGTTGCCTATCGCGTTGGCAGCCCTCTCCTTGTCCAGCAGGTACATGACCTTCTGTGCAGTCTTGTAAGGCGTCTCATAGAAGTACCCTGTATCGCCCTCACGAATCTGCAGCGGTATCGCCCCGACGTTGGCGCCGATAACCGGCTTGCCCTTCCACAGCGCCTCGGTGATGACAAGCCCGAAGCCTTCCCTGGTTGACGGCTGCATTATCACCCTGGCCGCCCGCTGGAGTGCGTTTACCTCCCTCCAGTTCTCCAGGCGGTCCTCCAGCGAAAGGTTGAGAACATGAACGTTATCATCGTCCTTAGTATGCTCATGAACCCGTGCCAGCACTCGCTCCCCCTCCGGGTCATCCGAGGCGAAGCCTCCTGCCAGCACGAGCTGGCACTTTCGTTCCTTCCTCACGCGACGATACGTAGATATGGTCCTGTCTATCCCTTTCCACGGATCGAACCGCCCGATCTGGGCGATGATGGGCACCCTTCTGTCAATCTCGTACTTGTTGAGAACTCTCTCGATCTCATCCTCGCTCAACTCCCTGTTCTTCTCTGAGAGCGGGTCGATGAACGGCGGGATTATGAACTTGGGCAGAGGCCACCACGAGATGATGTACTGCGCGGCAGAGAACACGGCAGCGTCGTACTGCTTTGCCCAGCCGGTCAGAAAGTCCCATAGACCGGAGTTGGTGTCAACGGTTCCCTCGTCGATATGTATGTGGCATCTCCAGAACCAGGTCTGGCCGGGCGCCCTAAGGTAGTGGCTCAGGCCGACCGGCTGAGGGTCATGAACTTCGACGATCTCCGGTTCGTAGTCGATGAGATTCTGCCTGGCGCACTCCTCGATAGTGTCTATATAGGTCTCCTGGTGCTCACGGGTGAAGACCCCCTTCTTGCCCTGAAGGAGATTGTGAAGCTCCTTCGTGCTCTCGAAATACTCCCTGGATCCCCGGATGATCTTCCAGTCGGTCTCAATTCCCAGATCGTTAAGAAAGGGCACGGCACTGTAGAGCATCTCTGCCACGCCTCCTCCCTGGGCGGTGGCATTGAGCACCAGTTTGCGCAAACCCTTCACAGGTTCAGCGATCTTCCGCAGCCGCTCAATCCTCTCCTCGCCCACGATCGAGGCATAGTCATCAACAGGGGACGCGGAAAAAGGGCAGAAGCCCTTTCTTCTGCTGTAGACCGTGCCGTCCGGGAGTACCGATGAGTTACCGTTCTCCGTCATAGACAATCTGCGCCTCACTTTCAGAGCCAGTCGCGGTAGCTTTGAACCGTCGAACGCCTGATTCTACACATCTGCGCCCCCTGATGACAAGTCATGGACGGCATCGCTCCATCCCACAGATAGATTTTCATTTTCTTCATTTTCCTCTGAAATTTTCTCAACATTAGGTCTCCAGGGGCTTGACAAAGTTAAAGTGGTGGCTTATAATACCTTAAATTAGTTAATGCACAGCTTGAGTTAAGCGAAAAAGGAGGAACACAGAATGGCAAACATGAAGAAAAACCTGAAGACCCGGGGCAGGGACACGACAGGCTTATCGGGCAGGGTAGACCGAGGCAACGGACACGACA
>JBLRXG010000059.1:0-6647 GCA_047920855.1 Dehalococcoidia bacterium
GTGTGGTAGCTTCCGGTCGCATCATAAGTCCACCCACCATAGACTGGGCCTATCATGAAGCCCAGGGTCGTCACCATGTATAGAGTACCGTAGATGGCACTGAAGTGGTTCCTTCCGAAGTAGTCGGCGATTAGCCCAGGCAGAATGGGCGTTAGCCCTCCGATGCCGAAACCCAGCAGGCAGGAGTATAGGTAGATCATCAGAGGACGGTCTGCCAGCAGAATGATGATGAAGGCTGTCAACTGCATGGCGGCTGCGAGCATGAGCACGTATCTCTTGTCGATCATGTCGCCAAGTCTGCCGAAGCCCAGGCGACCGGGAATGCTGAAGGCGCTGAGCGCACCGACCGCTCCTGCCGCAACCAGTGCCGGTATTTGCAGATCTACAGCAAACGCCACCTGATGGGTCAACCCCATCGCGAACGCTCCGTACCAGAGCGTTGCTGACAGAGCTATGAGCCAGAAGGGCCTGCCCCTTAGGGCCTGTACCAGCGTGGTGCCGCCGTATTCAGCATGTTCTTTCTTCGCTGGAGTGAGAGGCGTGAGTCCTGTCTTGGGCATCTTCATCACAAAGGCACCTACGGGAATGCCGAGCGCCATCACTATCGCTGCCATGAAGGCGAAGGTTGTCTGCCAGCCATATCTTGATATGAGCCACCCGGCCAGCGGTGCCATCACGACGCCGCCCAGTCCCATTCCGGTTGTGGCTATGCCCAGAGCTGTGCTTCTGCCCCGGTCGAACCAACTCCCGACTGCTGTGAGGTTGGGCACTTCATATATGCCTGCCATTCCTGCTGACAGAACGAGTCCGTAGTAGAGGTAGAATCGCCATAGCTCTGAGACACCGCTCAGCAATAGGAAGCCAACTCCGGCTGTGATGCTGCCGCCCACCATCACTGCCCGTAGTCCGAGTTTCCTTAACAGGATTCCGATGAGCAGGCTCGCGATCGCCACGACAATGCTGGCTAGAGTCATCGCGAACGCTATCTGTGCGCGGGTCCATTGCATGTCTCTCACCATTGCGTCAAGAAAGATAGGAAAGGCGTAGAAATGCGTCCCTGTCGCACAGAAGAGTAGCACGAAGGAGCCGCCCACCACCCGCCAGCCATGAGGGATCCTCTTCAAGTTTCTGTCCGTTACTGCCAGATGCTGCCGCGCCTCGCACAGGTAGGATGGTATGCAGTAACCGAAGTGCGGCCGTGCACCCGGCCGGATGTTCCTTCTGTGCTGGCCCCTACGACGCTACCTGTTGTCTGGCCAATGCGTCCCGTATCTCCCCTCGCACGTATTCTGAGGTCTCTCGAGACAGGTTATCCTCGAGGGTTCTTCTTGCCCTGGGCCCGCCGATCTTGCCCAGGGCCCAGGCCGCATGGCCACGCAGAACTTCATCGGGGCCCTGCATCGCCCGGGCCAGCACAGGCACCGCTTCAGTGTCTCCTGCGTTGCCGAGGGCTACTGCTGCGTTTCTCTGAAGATAGCGCTTGTTGTCGACATAGTTCAGCAGGGTCGACAACCTGATGAAATGATCGTCCGACATCAGAACCAGATCCTGAAGCCGGAAATCTCTGGCGATGTGTTGCAGGTAGGCATTGGGTGGCAGCTTGGTCATCAGTCTTGGCTTATTGCGGGGGCAGACCTCCTGGCAGACGTCACAACCGTAGATCCAGGTGCCCATGCGCTCCCTGATATTGGTGGGCAGCACCTCCTGGGTACCTCCGAACCACGAGCCCGGTGCGTTGTACGAGTTGTATGCGATACACAGCCGCGGATTCATCATGAGCGGCTCGTATAGAGCCCCGGTTGGGCAGGCGTCCAGGCACAGAGTGCAGTTCTCAGGGCACTTGACCTCAAGCGTTGGTGCACCGTAGTCAAGCTCCTTATCTATTACCAGGGTGGAGATCACGACGAAGGATCCAATCCCACTCGCGAAGCCGAACGTGTTCTTGCCGCAGTCTGTCAATCCTGCGCGGGCAGCCGCCAGCCGCGCAGGCAGGTCGAACCCGGCCCTTCCTACCTTGCACCCCCGCTTCTCGAGGAACTCTCTGAGCAGCCTGTATCTAGCCCGGTGAATGGCAATAGGAGGGACGCCGCCCAGGGATTGATAAGCACGTCCCACCTTGCCTACCATCTCTGCGGGATACGAATGCTTGAGGTAATCAAAGACAGTAACCACCACCGACCTGGCCTCGGGCAGAACATTCTTGGGGTCTGCACCCTGTATCAAACCCCAATCATGCCCTGTGGCCCAGCTGTACATGTCATGCCGCCTCCGTAGTTCTTCTTCGTAGAGAGTGAACCTCTCCGCAGAGGTGAAGCCCACTCGATCGTAGCCGAGACTGAGTGCGCAATCCCGGATGTCTGAACTGATTGACATAAGACCTCCTGACCTGCTGGGCGATGGCGAGCAACAGCCCTGTGGTGTATGTGTCGACAATTGTACCACGCCACGCCGCCGTGAACACACGCAGTGCCAGGCACCTATTCCAGGACCCACATGTCCTGGGATCAGCTGGGGATTGTTCACCGTCAATGAGAGTTGTAGAGAATATGATCGATACTCGGTTGGCGGTCTGCCTGAGGCCATAGCTGTTATGCCGCAGTTGTGAGGCGGTGGGGCACATCTGTCAGTGATCAGCTGTGACTCCATCGCAGATTGCTGCCCGATCGATCGTGCAAGCGACTCACCACAGGTATTGACAGGATTGGATCTCGTGCTAATATTGTAGATAGAGACGGAAAGAGGGCAGATTATGTCCACGGATTGTGATGTGAGGTGTAGTAGACACGCGGAGAGATGAGGCTCCGAAATGGTGACATCGAAACACAGGGGACTGGCGACAGAGGATGTTCGCCCTGCTTGCGGCCCGGGGTTCTTCAGATTAGGCGGGCAGGGACTGGCCGCGCAGAGGCTTACTGTGGACATGAGGAAGGGTGCGCGTTGCGACCGCATCCGTGACTCTGCTTCTATTCGTCGGTTTGGGAGGCCATCAGTGATCACCGGTCGGCAGTCGCTCACATGGGGGGTGATGCCTATGACTTAGTGTACCTGGAAGATCTCGCCGCCGAGATGAAAGACGGAACGGCGAGAGAATGACCAAAATCACATAGAGGAGGTGTTACAAGAATGGATTGGAGTAGCGTATTGCAGGCTTTCCAGAATTTCTTTGCCACGATCATCGCATTCCTACCCACTCTGCTGGCTGTGCTGATCCTTTTGCTCATCGCCTGGATTCTGGCGAAACTTCTCAGGACAGGCGTCCACAGGCTTCTCAAGGCAAGCGGCATCGATAAGAGACTGGGTAAGGGAGGAGTTCCGTATGATGATAGTCAGTATCCAGTGGCTCGGGGCGCCGGCATGGCAGTCTTCTGGATCGTATGGATACTGTTTATACTCGCTATACTGCAGGTTCTGGGCGTTGAAGGCATCTTTGACTCGATTGTGCTGATATTCCAGGCCATCTTTGCTGCCATTCCGCGCATTATCGGCGCCGTTGTTATCCTTGCTGTTGCCTATCTGATCGGCCGTCTGCTGGTGAAGCTGGCCACCAAAGCACTGGCGAGGATCAGCTTTGATGAACTGCCGGTCAAGTTGGGTCTGGCAAAGGAGCCTGTTGAAGGGGTCGGTTCTCCCACTAATGTTGTTGGCTACATCATCATGTTGTTCATAATGCTGTTTGCCGTGATAATGGCAGCCGACTTGCTCGAGTTTGCGCTTGTTAACGAGCTTGTTGGGAGTCTGACGCAATTCCTGGGGCAGGTTCTTCTGGGCGTTGTCATAATCGGCGTCGGCATTTTCGTTGCCAATTTCGTTGTCAATATCCTGAGGGCAGGTGGGCGGTCAGAGTCCGCGGCTTCCTTCGTTAGGGTTGCCATAATTGTGCTGAGCGTTGTGCTGGGCATGCGCGCAATGGGTTTCGCCGACGATCTCATTATGCTCGGCTTTGGGCTGGCTCTGGGTGCTGCTGCCGTAGCAGCAGCGATTGCCTTCGGGCTTGGCGGTCGCCATGTAGCCGGCGAACTGCTGGCTCGCTGGACCAAGACAGGCTCCGGCGGTGGAAGAGGTGACGAGAAAGCCAAGAAGTGAGCAACATAGTCTGCGGGGATACCGGATAGCCCGAGGCATCCGGGCGCTCCGAGTCGGAAAGGGGCCGGGCGATGGGGCTCTGTGCCCGGTCCATTTCCGGCATGTGCGGGGGCAACAGCGACCCCGTTCGTGCCGTGGGAGTTGGCTGCGGTGGTTGAGTCAGTGAGATCCGTAGCGATTATCGATCTGATCTGGTGGCCGGCCCAGCCGGCAGGTCGGACAGGGTGTTTTCCTACTGAGGGTACGAGCGGTCTGCACTGGTGTGGGGAGGTGCCGAGTGGCTGCGCCTGGCATTGCGCCGGTTCAGCACGGCCAGCGAGGCCCAGGTCACTACAAGTAGCGCCACCAGCCCCCAGAATGGAAGCGAAAGCTCAAGTTGGCTGAATACCAATGCGACGCCTGCTCCGGCTGCTGCGATGCCAGATGACCTGAGCAGCATCGCGCGCCAGATCTTTGGTCGATCAGGTACTTCGTTGGCCTTTCTCATCCACAGTTCCAGGCCGGCCGCGTCCCATGCCACTATAGCGAGCACGACAGCGCCCAGTGCCGGCAGTAAGGCCTCCATGGTCGCTGCCCACGCCGCCACCGCGACCACCGCGTATAGCCCGGGAGCAAGAGCTCCTCCACGACCCCTGATGACGGCTGCGATCCACACACCCGGGCAGATGAGGAGTGCCAGCGTCCAGGGGAAGCCGTGGGCGACCACCGGACCCCACGCTAGCCCGAAGCCTGCAATATACGCGGCGATAGCAACTATCATTGTCGCCTCCGCCAGGCAGCGTTAATCACTGGCCCTAAGGGATGGCTTACGTCCCACACAGCGATCCGGATCCCTGCGGACATGAGCACCTGCAACATGAGTTCACGTTCCAGGGCGATCAAGCGTCCGGCCAACCGGATTGACTCCTGGCGGGTGTTCTCGGGCGAGGAGACGACAGGCACCAGGGCCAGCACATCGTAACCTCGGGCCCGCAACAGACCGAGGGCCTCCTCATCGCCGGGAGCGAACGGCGAGACGATGATCACCGAAGAGCCACTGGGGAATAGGCGGGAGGGGAGATTCCCCAGGTCGGAGAAAGCATCTGAAAAGCCGAGGTTGGCCCTTGCCAGCTCCTGGAGCAGCCTTTCCCGCTGAACCCGTCCGCAACCGGAGAAGACCCACTCAAGGCGTTCGCCGTAGAGCAGGAGACCGGTCCGATGACCATCACGAATGGCTGAATCGCAGAGAGCGGCGCAGGCTCGCACCGCATGCTCGAATGGCTCCTGACCACCGAGTGGTAGGTAGATCCTGTCTCGACCGTCCAGTACCACGGTTACATTGGCTGCCCGCTCCTCCTCATACAGGTTGATCACCGGCTGATTGCAGCGTGCCAGAGCCTTCCAGTTGATGCGTCGCAAGTTATCGCCCGGGATGTAGGGTCTGGTGGCCAGGAACTGCACGCCCTCACCACCGCGGCGGGACCGGGCACTACCCGGAATGGACAGAGTCTGACGGGGGCTTAATCCGACGCGTCCGACGGGATCGTAGCGCGGAAACACCCAGAGTCTGGTGGGACAGGCCATAGTGCTTTCCCAAGTCGTGAACCCCAGGAGATCTCGGACGTAGGTCCGGGGCCCCGCCAGAGGGTAGAAACCCCTGGGCGGTCGGGTGGCATACGATAACAGCATTGATCCACCATCTGGCAATGGAGTTGCCAGACTTGTTGTTCCCTCACTTCTATGCCGGGCAAGCTCTTGCTCCTCAATTAGCATAACCAGGTCGAGATGGCCGTCTGTGTTCTGGAGGGAAAGCTCGGCCTCCACGATGTCGCCTTCATGTGTTCGGTGGGCCGACAGACTGCGCGTGACCTGTAGGCTCTTGGGGTGTCTGGCCAGGGCCAGTCCCACAGTAAGGTGTATAGCTATTGGGAGAGCTACAAGAAGTACTGCCGGCTGGGCCAGGACGAGTCCTATGAACAGGACAAGAGCCAGCAATGCCAGTTCGCCGCCCCTACCTTGCGGGTGCCGTCCATCGTTCTGCCTTGGGCACGGCAACCCTCTGCAGGGTGGTCTGTACAACCTGCTCGGGCTGTGCCTGTCGCTGCCACAACTCGGGCTTTATGATCAGCCGGTGCACGAGAGCGGGGATGGCCACCTCCTTGATGTCATCCGGAATGACATAGTCCCGCAGCTCGAGAGCGGCCCGGGCCCGGGAGAGCAGAAGAAGCGCCAGTGTTCCGCGGGGACTGGCGCCAACCTCTACGGAGGGATGCTCCCTCGTGGCTGCCGTCACGTACGACATATACTCGAGCAGGTCCGGATCTACGTAGACATCTTCAAGGGCCTTCCGCATCTCCAGCAGTTCGTCGGCCGTGGTAACCGCTTTTAACGTCTCTTCGGGAGTCCTGCGTATGATCCGGCGGGAGAGGATATCGACCTCATCGGCAGATGTGGGATAGCCGAATCGGGTTCGTACAAGGAACCGATCAACCTGTGCCTCGGGAAGCGGGAATGTCCCCTCATACTCGATGGGGTTCTGAGTCGCTATGACAATGAACGGCTGAGGAAGGGGATGTGTTTCGCCC
>JBLRXG010000060.1:0-6581 GCA_047920855.1 Dehalococcoidia bacterium
CGACGACTACGGGATCGGCGTCCAGATAGTCCTCAACGGCACCAACGGGAACATGACCGGTTTCGGTTCTGAGGAAAGGGACCTCTCTCTGGACGGGTTGAAGATGGCCCTGGACAAGGCAAGGCAGGGGGCCATTGCCGACCCCGAGTTCCGCTCCCTGCCCCAGCCGACCGGGGAGAAGAGGACCCTTTCCGACTATCACGACCCGAGCGTCATGGGCATCACCGACCGGGCCCTGGTCGAGGGAGGATGGAAGATCCTGGACGGCGCGATATGGTCCTTCCTGGAATCGCAGAAGCTGAGAGACATGGCTCCCGGGGGAGCGCTGCATGACCTGGGACTTATAGTGGGCGGCGACCTCTCGATTCGCCAGGAAAGAATGGCCGTCGGCTCCTATGACATGCCGGAGGTCCAGAGCGACCAGGCAGCGGCCATCCTGGCCAATGTCACCAGCATGGTGGAAAAGGGGGACGCCAAGGGCAGCGGTTACTCGATCCATCTCAAGCTCAGCGACCTGGACGACGCGGCGGGAAGCGAGGCAGCCACAAACGCCGTGAACTCACTTGGCGGAGTCCGCCTGCCCTCCGGGGACTACCCCGTGATACTGGGCCCCCAGCCGGTGGGAGAGCTCTTGAGCAACCTCATCATACGCTCCTGCACCACCGGTGCCTTCTACTCCCAGCAATCGTGCTTCATGGGAAAGATGGGACAGCAGGTGGCATCGGAGAAACTGAACATAGTCGATAAGGGCAACGCCCGGGGGCTGATCGGCTCCAGGGGCATCACCTGTGAAGGCCTGCCCACAGGGGAAACAACCCTTATCAAAGAGGGCGTGCTCAGCGGGCTACTCAGCGACTGGTACGAGTACCAGCGGATAGTGAACGACCCGAAGGCAAAGGAGAAGCTGGGAGCCAGTCCTGAGGATGTCCGGCAGGCGCTGCTGCCCAGGAACGGCTTTCGCTTCGGCATGGAGGGCGGGAGGAACTTCGGCACCAGGCCGTCGGCGTCGGCCACCAACGTCGTGTTCGAATCCCCGACTCCCTCCGACTTCGGATCGCTGCTCAAGCAGATCAAGAAAGGGATACTGGTGGGCAGGCTGTGGTACACGTATCCCATACACGGCCTGAGGGCCGGCGACTTCACCAGCACGCTCACCGCCGACTCCTACCTGATCGAGGACGGCGAGGTTAAGGCGCCGATAAAGGTCAACACGCTGAGGATCAACGACAACATCGCCAACATCCTGATGGGTATCCGCGGCATGACGGCCGAGACGCGTCCGACCATACTGTGGCCGGGCAGCCAGATAGCCTACGCACCCGTGGGCCTGATGGTGGACAAGGTCCACTTCGAGGCGATAGCGGAGTTCATGGACGCGGCCTACTGACGCGGCAGAGGCGTCATTGCGAGCCCCGATGAAGTCGGGGCGCGGCAATCCCGTGGAAGTGGCCCGGGCTATTAGAGCCGCACGGCTCATCCAACAGCGAGATTGCTTCGGGGCTAACGCCCCTCGCAACGACGCATTACGCGTAGTGCGACCCTTCAGGGTCGCGCCCCGTCATGCACGAGGCAAAGCCTCGCACTACATCAGTACACCGGCATGTGCGCCTGATCACTGCGACGGGGCGATCCCGAGGAAAAATGGACGTGTCCCTGTCTCGGGAATCCGCTAGCTACTCAAATTGACAAAAGGGCCGCGACGGGCTATCATCAGGGCGAAGGGTGATGCTTCAGCAGGGAAACCTCCGGAAAGCTGCCGAACGTCCGGCAGGTTCGCGGGGAGAATCACAGGTTACCGACGGGGTGAACCACATCGTCTTATTGGCCGGGGTGGGGCTGTTCCTCATCCCGGAAACCACAGCACCGGATAGGAGTCTCCACGACACGGAGACCCTTCTTTTTTGCCATTCGTAAGGAGGTAGGAGTTGAACAAAGTCGAGAGGAAACTGATTGAGTACCTGGAGGCAGAGCACAAGTTCAAACAGATAGTGCTCTGGAACGACGAGAAGCTGGGCCTTGAGATCAGCATAATAGTCGACGACAACACGATGGGACCGGGCCTGGGCGGCACCAGGTGGCGCCCCTATCCCACCAAGACCGAGGCGCTGGTCGACAACAGCCGGCTGGCCAGGGACATGACTTTCAAGCTCGCGCTGGCCGTGGGCGAAGACACCGAACTGGCCAGAGCGGGGATCAGCTTCGGCGGCGGCAAGGCGGTGATCAGAGGAGAGTCGACCCAGGACAAGAGCAAGAGAAGGGAACAGCTCAGAGCATACGCGGAGCTGGTGAACAATATGGGCGGCCGGTTCATCACCTCGGTGGACGTGGGTACCTCGGTCGAAGACGTCGTGACGATGAAAGAGGTGACCAAGTGGGTGGTGGGAGGGCCCCAGGAGATGGGAGGCAGCGGCGACCCATCACCGGTGACGGCGATGGGGGTGGTCTGGGGGTTGAGGGCCTGCCTCGAGGCGGTCTTCGAGACGCAGTCGTTCAAGGGCAGAACCGTCGCCATCCAGGGCATTGCCGGCAAGGTAGGGGGCACGCTGGCCGGGCTGCTGGCCTCGGAGGGTGCGATACTCATCGGTTCGGACATCAACGAGGCGGGCGCACGGAAGATAGCCGGAGAGACAGGTGCCAGGCTGGTGCCTTCGGGCGAAATACACAAACAGGAGTGCGACGTGTTCTCGGCCAATGCCTACGGCGGGGTGCTCAACGACGATACCATCCCCCAGTTGAGATGCCGCATCGTCGGCGGCGCGGCCAACAACCAGCTCTGGGAGCCGCGCAAACACGCGGCCATGCTCCAGGAGAGGGGCATCCTGCACGCTCCCGAGTTCTGGATCAACGGCGGAGGCGTGATAAACGTCGCCCACGAGTTCCATCCCGACGGATACTCTCAGGAGAGGGCGTCCGCAGATGTAAAGAGAATATACGACCGGGGCAAGGAAATGATCGCCATCTCGCGCAGGGAGAAGATCGACCTTTTCACGGCCGCCATGAGGCTGGCTGAAGAGAGGATTCGCCGTGCGAAGAAGGCCTAGAGAACCGGGTGATTAACCCCTCTTAAGGTAAGAGGGGTTAGGGGAGTTATGAGGAGGGGAGACGAGGGCGGGACCGCAGGGAGAATGACAGAGGAGGACAGCGTCGGGCGAAGGATCGGAAACAGGGCTAGCGCGAGACCGTAGTGAGACGAACAGGGTAGACTATGGCAAAGGGAGCAATAATAGTCGATGAAGAACGATGCAAGGGTTGCGGGCTGTGCCTTGCTTTCTGTCCCGAGGATGTACTGGCACACAAGAAGGAGACCAACCGGAGCGGGTACCACGCAGTGTACATGAAGAAACCCGAACAGTGCATCGGTTGTGCCCTCTGCGCTCAGGCCTGTCCCGACATAGCGATCGAGGTTTACAGAGAAAAGAAGACGGCGAAGGGAGGTAACGGCGGAAATCGATAAGGTGCTGATGACCGGTAACGAGGCCATGGCGGAAGCCGCCATCTGCGCCGGCTGCCGCTCTTACTTTGGCTATCCCATAACGCCGCAGAATGAACTGCTCGAGTACATGTCGGCCCATATGTTTGAAGCCGGCGGGGTGTTCATCCAGGCCGAGAGCGAGGTGGCGGCCATCAACATGTGCTACGGCGCCTCGGCGGCGGGCTTTCGCACGATGACTTCATCCTCGAGTCCGGGCATCAGCCTCAAGGTGGAGGGCATATCCTATATTGCCGGTGCCGACCTGCCCTGCGTGATCATAAACGTGGTTCGCGGCGGCCCGGGCCTGGGAAACATCGCCCCCGCGCAGGGGGACTACTTCCAGGCAACGAAGGGCGGGGGACACGGCGACTACCACATGATCGTCCTCGCCCCATCGACCATCCCGGAGGCGATCGAGCTGGTGATGCTGGCCTTTGACCTGGCCGACAAATACCGCGGGCCGGCTATGATCCTGGCCGACGGGATGCTCGGCCAGATGATGGAGCCGGTCGTGCTCCCGAAACATATCGACCCGGCCACACTGCCCGACAAGCCCTGGGCCATCACAGGCGCCGGGGGACGCAAGCCCAACCTGGTCACCAGCTTCTACCTGGACCCGGCGGAGTTGAACGAGATGGACGTCAGGCGCGAGGCGCGCTACCGGCAGATAGAGGAGAAGGAAGTGCGCTACGAGGAATACGAGACGGCCGATGCCACCGTAGTCGTCGCTGCCTTCGGTTCGGTTGCTCGAATCGCGAAGACGGCCGTGAGAATGGCAAGAAGCGAAGGAATCAAGCTGGGACTGCTGCGGCCGATCACCGTCTGGCCCTTCCCCTACCAGCCGCTGCGTGACCTGTCAAACCGGGTAGATACGATACTGACCGTGGAGATGAACGCGGGCCAGATGGTGGAGGATGTGCGCCTGGCAGTGGCCGAGCGGGCCGCGACCCCGTTCTACGGCGAGCTGGGCGGACTGGTGCCCGGCCCCGCGGACATCGTCAGAGAGGTGAAGCGCTATGCCCGTTAACACGGAGAACATGGTAAAGGTCTTCGGTCGCCCGAAGAGCCTCAACGAGTCGCATTTCAGCTATTGCCCGGGCTGCCATCACGGACTGGTGACGCGCATGATCGCCCAGGCCATCGACGAACTCGAAATCCGGGAACGGACGGTGGTGATTGCGCCCGTGGGTTGTTCCGTCAGCATGTACCAGTGGTTCAACTGCGACGGCACGCAGGCGGCACACGGCCGGGCCTGTGCCATAGCGACAGGCATCAAGAGGGTCAACCCGGATCTGATAGTCTTCACCTACCAGGGCGACGGCGACCTGGCGGCGATCGGCACGGCGGAATCGATCCACGCCGCCAACCGGGGCGAGAACATCACAGTGATCTTCATCAACAACCAGATCTACGGCATGACCGGAGGGCAGATGGCGCCGACCACGCTGCTCGGGCAGCGGGCGACGAGCTGTCCCGCGGGAAGAGACGGCAGGCTGGCCGGCTACCCGATCCGCTTCGCCGAGATGGTGGCCCAGCTCGACGCTCCGGCCTACGTTACCCGTCAGTCCGTGTTCGACCAGAAGCGTATTATGTCGGCTACACGGGCCATCAAGAAGGCCTTTCGTTACCAGGTCGAGTGCAGGGGCTACTCGCTGGTCGAGGTGCTTACCAACTGCCCCACCAACTGGCGGATGGGGCTTCTTGAGGCCAACCGCCACCTGGCGGAAGAAGTGGTCAAGACGTTCCCGCTGGGCGACCTCGTGGACAGGGGATAAGCCGGAGCGAATTGCAGATGACAGAGCTCAAATGGCAAATGCAGATGACGGAGTCAGACGGAAGACCGGGAGTCAGGAGCTGAATATGGAAAGCACATTCGTGTTTGCCGGCTTTGGGGGACAGGGTGTGATCCTGGCCGGAAAACTCCTGGCGCAGGCCGGGATGTACCACGGACTGCACGTGACCTGGCTTCCCTCGTACGGCCCGGAGATGAGGGGCGGCACGGCCAACTGCACGGTGGTGCTGTCGGATGAGCCCATCGGCTCGCCGGTTGTGGACAACTCGACCGCGCTCGTGGCCATGAACCTTCCCTCGCTGGACAGGTTCGAGAAGGCGGTGACGGAGGCCGGAACGGTTGTCATCAACTCCTCGCTTATCACGCGCAGCATAGAGCGCCGGGACGTGACGGCTTTGCCCGTGCCCGTAAACGACATCGCCGTGTCATTGGGCAACGCGCGGGCGGCCAACATGGTCGCGCTGGGCGCGGTGGTCAAGGCCACCGGCATAGTGCCTCTGGATGCCGTGAAGAAGGCCATGGCCGGGGTGCTCGGTAAGAAGGGCGGCGGGAAGCTAGTCAAGGTCAACGAGCAGGCGCTCGACGCCGGCTACAACGCGGTCTAGCGCACCATCCTGTCTCCACCCCACTCTCATAACTCCCCATAACCCCCTCTTACCTTAAGAGGGGGGACTGAAAGCTGACGGCTGATAGCCGGCCCTGTCATTGCGAACACCCGCAGCCCTGCGAATGGTGTGCGGCAGTATCGCCCATGAGATTGCTTCGTCGTCCCGACAGTGCGGGACTCCTCGCAATGACGAATGGGGCGTAGTGCGACCCTCCAGGGTCGTGCGGCACAGGGCTTAAGCCCCGCACTACTGCATAACTCCCCTGCCCCTTCCGAGATTGCTTCGTCCCGACTCGGTCGGGACTCGCATGTATGAAAACGCTGAGGTTTGTCAAGCGGTGTGATTTCGAATCTATAGTTTGACTCCTTTCATCCTTTCTTCATCGCTTGTCGCTCGAAACCGTTTCATCGGATGCATGTATTCGCCCACTTGAGGGCATGAGCATCTTCCCGGAGGTGTCGCACTCAAAGAACGAGCATAATGTCTCTCATGCGAGTCCCGCGCATACCTCCTTAGCGATGGAATGTCTCTTTGGTGGTTCAGGTTCGTGGTAAGGTTGTCCGTTCTTGAGCACCGCAAAAGCAGCTTCTGCCAGGTGACGCCGCAAAGCTCCAATGGCTTTGGCATGTCCCTTGCTGTGGCGTATTCGCTGATAAAGAGTTGCCACATGGCGGCCGGTCATACGGTGCTGGTTCAGAACAATGCAGTT
>JBLRXG010000061.1:0-6478 GCA_047920855.1 Dehalococcoidia bacterium
ATGTCTGCTCCCAGTCTGCTGTGGACGCTCATGTCGTGCTTGACCAGTTCCGCGTCTATGTCGTGAATGAGGCCGGTAAGTCCCCACTCCTCTTCATCCTCGCCGAGCCTTCTGGCCAGAGAGCGCATGATCGCCTCCGTGGCGAGCATGTGCTTACGCATGTTCCCGTCCCGGACGTTCTCGTACACCGATTCGAGGATAGTCTCTCTGTCCAGTTCACTACTCATGTCAAGACCTTCTCTTGCCGCCTCAATAATATAGCACGCAGGTATTGCCCGGTGGAAGAGGCTTCATTCTGCGCCAGATCGTCAGGCGTCCCGGCATCTACGAGATATCCTCCTTCGTCGCCAGCTCCGGGACCGAGGTCGAGCACCCAATCGGCGTTCTTGACCACGTCAAGCTGGTGTTCGATCACAACTACCGTATTGCCCTGATCAGCTAGACGCTGCAGCACCCTTAGCAGGCAGTCGATGTCCGCGAATGAAAGCCCGGTGGTCGGCTCATCCAGTATATAGAGGGTCTTGCCAGTGGAGCGACGTGATAGCTCCGCCGCAAGTTTCACGCGCTGGGCCTCACCCCCCGAGAGGGTGGGCGCTGGCTGCCCCAGGCAGATATACCCAAGGCCTACGTCCTGCAACGTCTCCAGTTTGCTCTTCACCCTGGGGATATGCTCGAACACAGTCAGGGCCTCGTCGACCGTCATATCAAGGATCTCAGCGATGCTCCTTCCTTTGAACCGGATTTCCAGCGCCTCTCGGTTGTACCTCTTCCCTTTGCACACGTCACAGGGAACGGTAACGTTGGCCAGGAACTGCATTTCTATCTGAACATAGCCTGCTCCCTGGCAGGCTTCGCACCTGCCGCCCTTTACGTTGAAGGAGAATCGTCCCTGCAGGTAACCGCGCATTCTGGCTTCAGGAACGGTGGCGAAGAGTTCGCGAATGGGCGTGAATGTCCCCGTATAAGTGGCGGGGTTGCTTCGCGGCGTACGGCCGATCGGCGACTGGTCGATGTTCACCACCTTATCGATATACTCGATGCCGGTGATATCATCACATTCGCCTGGTCTCTCCTTGGCACGATAGAGGATGCGGGCCAGCCTCTTGTACAGCACCTCGTTGATGAGAGAACTCTTTCCGCTCCCGGAGACCCCGGTAACACAGACAAGCTTGCCCAGGGGGATATGCACATCGATGCTCTTGAGGTTGTTCTCTCTTGCCCCTCTGATGAGCAACTCGTCGCCCGAACCCGTACGGCGTTCGTGCGGCACGGGAATCTGCCTGCTTCCGCTGAGGTACTGCCCCGTGATCGACTCAGGACAGTCCAGTATGTCCTGCAGCACACCCGAGGCAACGACTTGCCCTCCCTGTTTTCCGGCCCCGGGGCCCATATCGATGATGTGATCCGCTGCTCTCATCACAGCTTCGTCATGCTCCACGATTATCACCGTATTGTCCAGGTCTCTCAGGTGCTGCAGAGTAGTTATGAGTCTTGCGCCATCGGCGGGGTGGAGACCCACCGTGGGCTCATCGCAGATGTAGAGTACACCGGTTAGACCGCTCCCTATCTGAGTGGCCAGTCGAATCCTCTGAGCCTCACCGCCGCTCAAGGTCGCCGAAGGACGGTCCAGTGTCAGATAACCCAGGCCAATGCTCCTGAGAAAGCCAAGCCGGGCATGGATCTCCTTGATTATCTGCCTGGCTATCGTGAGTTCGCGTGAGGTGAGCTTGTCGCCCAGGTTCTCCACCCAGCTCGAAGATCTGGTGACAGGCATGCTCGTTACATCCATGATATGCCTACCATCAACAGTTACAGCCAGAGATTCCGGCTTTAGCCTTCTTCCCCGGCAGACAGGGCAGGGATTCGATGCCATATAGCGCTCGATATCCGCCCTCACGCCGTCGGAGTCGGTTTCTCGATAGCGCCGCTCCAGGCGTGGGATCACACCTTCGAAATGAGCGTAGTACTGCCGCACTCTGCCCTGACGGTCCTCATATCTGACCGGAAACGGCTCACCTCCATCTCCGTAGAGTATGATGTGCAGGAACTCCTCAGCGAGGTCGTTCAGCGGCGTGGACAGGGAGAAGCCATGGCGGCGACTCAAAGAGCGCAGCATGTTGTCATACCAGGGCTTGAGTTGCCCGTTGGTCGTCCAGGGCTGGATGGCTCCCTCAGACAGGCTCAGTCTCTTGTCCGGGATGACCAGGTTGGCATCGATCTCCAGATTCGAGCCCAGCCCCGTACAGGCGGGACAGGCTCCATACGGACTGTTGAAGCTGAATGTCCGCGGAGCGATCTCCCCCAGACTTATCCCGCAGTACACGCACGCAAAGTGCTCGGAGAACAGCGATTCTTCGCCATCCACCACCTTCACCAGGACCACACCCGAGCCAAGCTTGAGAGCTGTCTCAACAGAATCGGCAAGCCGGGCCGCGTTTGCTCCCTTCTGCATCTGCAGTCTATCGACTACGACTTCCACGGTGTGCTTTCTGTTCTTGTCTAGCTGCAGTTCCTCGGAGAGGTCGTATATTTCGCCGTCAACCCTGACCCTCACGAATCCCGCCTTCTGAAGATCCCTGAATAATGACTGATGTTCACCCTTCCGATCTCGAACCAGGGGTGCCAGGACCATGAGCCTGCTACCCTCAGGTATCTCCTGAACGGCGTCGACGATCTGTTGCACCGTCTGACGCTGTATCGCCCTTCCGCATTCGGGGCAGTGAGGGCGACCGATGCGGGCGAAGAGAAGCCGCAGGTAGTCGTATATCTCGGTCAGTGTTCCGACTATGGATCTCGGATTATGGGGCGCTCCCTTCTGGTCTATCGATATGGCCGGGCTGAGTCCCTCTATGTAGTCAACATCCGGTTTCTCCATCTGTCCCAGGAACTGCCGGGCATAGGCGGACAGGGACTCTACGTAGCGGCGCTGCCCCTCCGCGTATATGGTGTCGAAGGCGAGCGAGCTCTTCCCCGAGCCAGAGACGCCGGTGATGACGACCAGCTTGTTGCGCGGCATGACGACGTCTATGTTCTTGAGGTTGTGCTCCCTGGCACCTTTGACACGTATGGCATCAGGCATGGGCTCTATTGTAGCACCGGGCTCCGAACCGCTCAAAAGGAAATCGGTCGGAATCACTGATAGGTCAGATAGTCACCATGAGCCCCGACGAGCCCGGGCTTGTTCCGAAGGAACGGTACCTGTATCCGCCTGTGCGCCCGCCTCAGGGCAGCCAGATGAGGCCGTCGAAATGCATGAGCACCGGCGCCAGCATCAGCGAGATTATCGACATCAGCTTGAGCATTATGTTGAGGGAGGGCCCTGCGGTGTCCTTCATGGGATCGCCTACCGTATCCCCGACAACGCTTGCCTTGTGTGCATTAGAGCCCTTTCCTCCGAACTTGCCCGACTCGATCCATTTCTTGGCGTTGTCCCAGGCGCCGCCTGCATTGTTCAGCGTAATCGCCAGGATGACACCGGTAGCCAGAGCGCCTATGAGGAAGCCGGCCAGTGCGTATCTGCCCATGATTATACCCACCGCCACGGGCGCAACTATCGCCATCAGAGAAGGAAGAAGCATCTGCTTGAGCGCGATCCTCGTGGCAATGTCGACACACTTGCCGTATTCGGGCTTGGCAGTCCCCTCCATCAGGCCCTTTATCTCGCGCCACTGCCGCCGCACCTCGTCTATGATCGCCTCAGTCGTGACACCCACTGCCTTCATTGTGAGAGCACAGAAGACTGGCGGCATAAGGGCGCCAATCAGTAGGCCTACTATGACCGGGACACTCAGCAGGCTCAGTTCATCGGGCAGCACGAGCCTGCCTGCCGGCGAAAGAGTTACGATGCCTACTGCCATGGAGAAGGCCAGAGTCAGGCCCAGCGAGTTCATGGCGGCGGCGCCGATGGCGAACCCCTTCCCCGTTGCGGCAGTGGTGTTGCCCAGCGAATCCAGGGCGTCTGTCCTCTCACGCACCACGTCCGGCAACCCCGCTTGAGTGGTTATACCTCCAGCGTTGTCGGCTATTGGGCCGTAGGCATCGGTGGCCAGCGTCACGCCCAGAGTGGACAGCATGCCGACACAGGCCAGGGCCACTCCGTAGAAGCTGCCGAATTGAAAGGCCACGACTATGGCTATAGCTATGAACACCACCGGAGGCCATGTGCTCATGAGACCGGTGGAGAATCCCCTGATGATAGTGGCACCGGCACCGGTTGTCGAGGCCTCGGATATCTCCTGAGTGGGTTTGAAAGCGTATGACGTGAAGTAGTTGGTGCTCTCGCCTATCAAGGCACCGGCTACCAATCCTGCCAGCATGGCCCAGAAGAGACCGAGGCTGGCCCCCAAGAAGTGAATTACGAGGAAACCGAACACCGCTGCCAGTATCGTAGCTCCGAGTGTACCCCGGCGCAGTGCCCCAAGCAGGGCACTCATCTCCAGCTTCTCTCCTATTCTGACCATGAAACAACCTATTACTGAAGCGACGAGGCCTCCGGCCATTATCAGGATGGGTAACCACCAGGCATGTTGCAGTCCAGCCTGCTCGGTAAGCGTGGGGAACAGCTGCTCTGTCACCCAGGGAGCGACCATGGCACCGATAGTAGTGAGCGTCATGGTGGCGATAACCGTCTGCACGTAAGACTCAAAGAGGTCGCCGCCCATTCCGCAGACGTCGCCCACATTGTCGCCGACATTATCGGCTATGACCGCCGCGTTTCTCGGATCGTCCTCCGGTATCCCGGCCTCCACCTTGCCCACAAGGTCGGCACCCGCGTCGGCCCCCTTGGTGAAGATCCCGCCTCCGACCCTGGCGAACAGAGCCACGAGCGAAGCACCTGTCCCGTAGGCCGGGATGATATACAGAAACCTGAAGTCAGGCAGACCTCCCCAGACGAAGTAAAGGATGGACAACCCTATCAGCCCAACACTCACAACGGTAAGCCCCATGACTGCCCCTCCCCTGAAGGACACCTTCAGGGCCTGGTTAAGGCCTTGCTGCGCTGCCGCGCAGGTTCTGCCGTTAGCCCGAAGCGCCATATTCATGCCGGCATATCCGGCAGCCATCGACGACACCGCGCCGAAGACAAAGGCGATCGCCATCCTCCAGCCCAGGTCGGGGGGCATGGAAGCCAGCAGGATGATGGCTACCACGGCCACCACAATGGCCAGAGTCCGGTATTCCCTGTGGATGAAGGCAAGGCCTCCCTCCTTTATGGCACCCGAGATCTCCCTTATCCTCTCCGAGCCCGGGTCCTGCTTCAGAACGTAGCGTGCGAAATATGCAGCCACCGCCGCTCCCGCCAGTCCCGTGATTACACCGATCCAAACTAGATCCATAACTCTCCTTCCTGTACAAACACAAAAACAGGGCACTCAAGTCCAATCAGGGTGCCCTTGCTCCTGCCTGCAGGAGTACACATGGTCGAGGCGTAGTGTATTATAAATGCGCGTATCCGTCAACGACACCGACAATTGACCTTGGCCGCTCCTGAGATGTAAAATCAGGCGGTGCCGTGACCAGGGGCGTTCGACTCACGACGGTGGTCTTAAGAGTGATGCCGTCACTGTCTGCCCCGAGCAACCAGCGGTCGTTGTTCACGCTCCTGAGGCATAGACGTCAAGCTAGCTCATATAGGAGGAAAGATGGATTTTGAACTCACCGAAGACCAGAAGATGTTCCGCACGATGGTGCGGGACTTCTGTGCACGTGAAATCGAACCCCGTGCCGCTGAATGGGACGAGACCAACGAGTTCCCCTGCGAGACCTATAAGAAGATGGCCGATGCCGGGCTGTGCGGCGTCCACTTCCCTGAGAAATACGGTGGAAGCGGCGACGAGGTGACCTTCACCATAGCCAGCGAGGAGATATCCCGTGCCTCCGCCGGACTGGGTGTCGCCTATCTCGTCAGCCTCGGCCTGGCCATGTATCCCGTAGTCATGCACGGCCAGGAGCAGCAGAAGAGCCACTACATTCCCCGTGTGATCGACGGATCGATCGTGGCTTTCGGCCTGACTGAGGCTATGGCCGGCAGCGATGTCGCCGCGCTGGAGACGAAGTACACTCGCCAGGAAGACCACTATGTGCTCAATGGCACTAAGATATTCATCAGCAACGCCGCAGAGGCCGACTTCGTAACTACCTTTGCCACCAAGGATAGGTCGCTGGGCTACCGCGGGATAAGCGCGTTCGTCGTGGACAGGGGTACGAAGGGATTCTCGGTGGGTAAGATGGAGAAGAAGATGGGATTGCACCCTGCTTCGGTGGCAGAGCTTATCTTCGATGACTGCCAGATACCGGTTTCCAACATGCTCGGCGAGGAAGGGAAGGGCTTCAAGATAGCATTGCAGGGCATAGACGCCAGCAGGGTCAGCATAGCAGCGCAGGCGCTGGGCATTGCCCAGGCTGCCTATGATGCGGCGGTGGCCTACTCGAAGGAGAGAAAGCAGTTCGATACCGAACTGGCGCGGCTGCAGGCCAT
>JBLRXG010000062.1:0-6449 GCA_047920855.1 Dehalococcoidia bacterium
CCTCTATCATGGAATTCACAACCATGTCGGCTATATAGTAGACCGTCTGGTCATCGTCACCCATCAGATATGACTGAAACTCGAGCATGTCAACGTATTGGCCCATGCGAATCGACACGTCGTTGACCTTGATAATTACTTCACGCCAGGGAGCCACCCTGTCATTGTAGATGGCAACGCTCACCACAGTCACTATTGCCGCGATCAGCACAACCGACACGATGATGATAATGCGGCGTATCTTCTCCTGCCGCTGCCACTTGGACTGCTGTCTCCTAGTTGGAGCCGGCTTGGGTGTAGCTCGTTTCTGTTTCTTAGACAATGATCACAGACCTCACGTCCTATGCCTTTTTTTGCAGTGGCGACTATGATAACATATTAAAGGGACGGGGTGTAGCGCAGCCTGGTAGCGCACCTGAATGGGGTTCAGGTGGTCGGAGGTTCAAATCCTCTCACCCCGATTTACCCCTTCTTAGAAAGCTCGACAGATTCCTTGCCGATGGCCATGACGTGAACCCCATCGAACCGGAGTAAATCAGGCCACTTATAAGATACTCCTGCCTGCCTCTCTTGCATAGTTGTGCGAACCATGGTAGACCAGAGCCTGGTCCAGGCGCTCCTCGCGATACCACGCCCGGTAGGTTTGCCGCCCTGTCATCGCTCTGGCAATCCCCGGTACTCATGGCGGTAATCGCTTCTGTCCCGTATCTGCCGATGAACAGTTACCTTGAGAGCTACAATAGACGGCAAGCCGGCGACGATAAGAAGCTCGGGTCTAGACCGCTGCTTCTATTCTTCACTAACTGAATTCACAGGGGAGGCGCTTTTCTGCTATAGTACTGGTGGCAATCAGATGTGTCGTAAGCGGTGGTTGACAGAAGGAGAAGAGGGCGGTGCCTGATACCGCGAACCGCTCGGCTCTCTCGGTAGAGACATATGAATATGTGATTTGTGGCGGTGCTGTTCTTGGGCTGCCACGGGAAGGAAGAGTGAAAACTTGGTGACCAACTCAAATACTTTCGATATGGACTTCGCAGGAAGGAAGCTGAGCCTGCAGACAGGCAAGCTGGCCGGGCAGGCCAATGGATCGGTCACGATCCGCTACGGAGATACCGTGATGCTGGCCACGGTGTGCCTGGGGACGGAGCCGCGGCCCGGGATCAACTTCCTGCCGCTGACGATCGACTACGAGGAGAGACTGTACGCCGCAGGCAAAATACCGGGGAGCTTCTTTCGCAGAGAGGGACGGCCCACGGAGGACGCCATACTGACCGCCCGCCTCACCGACAGGCCCATACGCCCCCTGCTACCCAAGAACTGGCGCAACGAGGTGCAGATCATAGTGACGGTGCTCTCGGTGGACCACGAGTGTCCGCCCGACATCCTGTCTGTAATCGGCGGCTCTGCCGCCCTGCACATCTCCGAAATGCCCTATAACGGTCCGGTGGGCGCCAGCCACGTGGGCTACATCGACGGCGAATATATCGTGAACCCCACCTTCGCCCAGCTTGAGCATAGCCTCTTCGACGTTACCGTGGTGAGCACAAGCGAAGCCGTGATCATGATCGAAACAGAGGCCGACGAGGCGACCGAGGACTTGATTCTACACGCAATCAAGATCGGGCACGAGGCAAACCAGGATGTTATCGCGCTCCAGGAGAGGATGCGACAGGAACACGGTAAGCCCAAGCATCCTGTTCCCGAACCGGAGACCGATCCAGAGCTTGCCGCCCTTGTATCGCGCTTCGCCACTGAGAAGCTACCCGAAACACTGCTCGCCCTCGGAGGATCCGAGCGCGAGCGGGCTCTTGACGAGCTCCAGAAGAAACTCCTGGAAAGCACCGGCGATTCCTATGCCCGCGGGGAGGTCGTCTCCCTCTTCGACGGTGAGGTCAAGGAGTTCATCCGGGCTAACGTGCTTAAGGGGAAGAGGGTTGATGGGCGCAGCACTACCGACGTTCGTCCCATAACCGGCGAGGTAGGTCTCCTGCCGCGGACACACGGCTCGGCCCTGTTCACCCGCGGTCAGACCCAGGTCCTGTCCATCGCCACGCTTGGCTCAAAGAGACAGGAACAGATGCTTGACGGGCTCGGGGTGGAGGAGACCAAGCGTTTCATGCACCACTACAATTTCCCTCCCTACTCGACCGGCGAGACCAAGCGCGTGGGGACGCCGGGAAGGCGCGAGATAGGACACGGGGCGCTGGCCAGCAAGGCCCTGCTACCTGTGCTGCCCGATGACGATGATTTTCCCTACACCATCCGCCTGGTGTCCGAGGTGCTGAGCTCCAACGGGAGTTCATCGATGGCCAGCGTATGCTCCAGCAGCCTGTCGCTCATGGACGCCGGCATACCCGTCAAGGCGGCGGTGAGCGGCGTCGCCATGGGGCTTGTCACCGGAGGAAGCGGCGAGTACGTGGTGCTGACGGACATCGCCGGATTGGAAGATGCCTACGGGGACATGGACTTCAAGGTGGCCGGCACTGCCAAGGGAGTCACAGCCATCCAGATGGATACCAAACTCGAGGGCATAAGCCTGGAGATCGTCGAGAAGACGCTGAACCAGGCCCGTGATGGGCGCATCTTCATACTGGGCGAGATGGAGCGGACGATCAGCGCCAGCCGACGGGAAGTAAGCCGCTATGCCCCCCGGATGTACAAGCTCAAGATCAACCCGGACAAGATCGGGGCGGTCATCGGCAGTGGCGGCAAGACCATCAGGTCTATCATAGACCAGACCAAGACCACCATCGACGTCGATGATGACGGCACGGTGGTCATCGGCGCGCTGGACGAAGCAGCGGCCAAGAAGGCGATAGACATCATCACCAAACTCACCAGGGATGTCGAGGTGGGCGAGGTCTATACCGGCAAGGTGTCCCGCATACTCACCTTCGGGGCGATGGTTGAGATACTGCCCGGCAAAGAAGGCATGGTGCACATAAGCGAGCTCTCCGACCAGAGGATCCCCACGGTCGAGGACGCCGTCAAACTCGGCGAGGAGATAGAAGTTAAAGTGATCGCCGTCGACAGCATGGGCAGGATCAACCTCTCCCGGCGTGCCTTAACCGACAAGACCCCGCGCCAGGACGGGCCGCGACGCGACGGGCCGCCCCAGAGTCGTCTGCAGGACAGGCGTCCGCCGGGCGAGTCCCGCGACAACCGGCCCGGCCCCCGCCAGGACCGGCCGCCTCAGAACCGTCCCCAGGACAGGCGCCCGTCGCCGGGCGAGTCCGGCGAGAACCGTCCCGGCCCGCGCCAGGACGACCGCCGCCGCCCCCATTCCGCAGGTGGACGTAGACGCCCCCTCTCATCGTGAGGTAGTCACACCCTACTGAAACCTCTCCCTTGAGAGAGATGTCCGACCATGTCGACACTCAGATAGAGTCGGAGATTGAGGTGCAGCAGGCCCGGTTCAGGCTTGCACTTGAACGCATGAATGCTTCGGACCGTACCTGTCCAGAAGCGCTGCCCTTGAGAGCCAGATTCCCTTGAGCTCCAGAGGTCTTGCCCTGAGTCTGGACACCTTACCCGCCCGTTGATGATGGACCTGCAGTAATCGGGCCATACAGACGAAGGCCACTTTCTTCCACAAGGTATCAGGTATCTCCTCAACCTGGAATCCCAGACGTGCTGCTCCTGCATGAAGAAGAGTGCTGCCATGAAGCGCAACAACGTCTTCGAACATGCCATCACCCATCTGCTGAGCCAGTAAACAGAGGTCCAGTCTGAGGCAACCCAGAATCTCCCAGGGTGAATCTGAGGTTGTCGTATTCAGCTTCCGCCTTTTCTCAAACCAGGCATCGTTAATATGAAGCTCAATGATTCTATCGCCGGTTCTCACCATAGAACCGTCATACAGTGTAATTGTGGAGCCCCTGTAACGGCGAAGGTCCAGGCAGATGATGGCGGTACCATCGTCTCTCAGTGGCCTGATGCGATATATCACTCTCAACAGTCTGCCTATAACCGGCCAGAGCAGCATGCCGATCCAGAACGGCGTACTGCTATTCGGCGCCGGCTGTTTCCCACGTATATCAGCATTGCTCATGTCAGCATCTCCAGCGGCGGGAATGAATGACGGCATCGCATCAATGAACCCGCTCCCCTTTTCATCTGCTCCATTTCTTACTGCAGCTTGCCAACCGTGCTGCGGTAGTGTATCATATTTTTTCGTTTCTTTGGGAAATCAGGCTCTATAGGGTAGCTTAACAGCGCCGGTGATTATCGCAGGAGCAAGGATGAGAGATAGATGAGGTCCTGCAGCACCCTGCATCGGCAGGGAGGGAGCCCTCTCCGGCGCTTCAGCACGCGGCGAGGCCGGAGGCAGAGCCAGTACCGGGAAGAGCAGGGACAAGAATCGAAGCGGATGGGCCGTGGACTCGAAAGACGGAGAAGCGCCGAGCACCGGTGCCAGGACTCCCAACAAAGGCAGGAAAACAGACGACGACCATGAAGGTGATAAGTCAGAGTAAACCAGCTGCAGAACTCACGTACAGGCAGAGCGCCTTTCTGGCTAAGGTTCTTGATGTCTACCGGGAGGCGCAGCGTCCTCTACACTACAGCGTGATCGCGGAGCAGTTGGGGTTGAGTCCTTCCACCGCCTACGACATTCTGAAGCTGTTGGAGCAAAAGGGTATGGTGAAATCTGAATACGTCACGCCCAAGCCGACCGGCGGTCCCGGCAGGTCGATCATTCTCTTTTCACCGACAGCAAAGACGACGTACCTGTTCTCTCGCGTAGCCGGGGAGAACCACAACGACGAACAGTGGGAGGATGTCAAAGCCGGCATTCTAGCCAGCCTGCGCCGGGGAACAGATTCAGAGTGTAATGACCTGTTGCACGAACTGGTTACTCGAATGCCCGAAGCGCAGTCGCCGCTGGTGCACTGTGCAGAGGTCATTACTGCTCTTCTGATTACTCTGAGGGAGACCAGGCACACATTCGGCCGGCGCAGCCCGGTGAGCCAGCTGCTGGGAACTCGTATGAGCAGAATGGGTATGAGCATGTTAGCCGGGCTTGCCCTTGGCTTATGCCTGGCGGACCGGAGAGTTCAACAACGGCTCAGCGGGTTCCACCAGCATATGAGGAGATACGAAGAATCACTGGGGGAGCTGAGCCCGGAGAATCTGACGCTGTTGCACCGATTTACCTGGGATGTCTGGAAAGCATTGAAGCGATCACCGGAGCAATAGAAGCTTAGCATTGAAAAACCACCGCGGCACGGTCAAGACATGGCTGGCAGTACAGCCTAGTGTGGATGCGATTTCGAAGATCCACGAATCAAGGGGCTCTGCCGGTACTTTCGGAAGATTGGAGTGTGCAAGAAATGTCGAACAACAATGGCAGACACGGCCTGTCTGTTTACAGGCTGGCCAAACTCATTGAACGAGTCGGCTCCAGGGTGTACTTTCTGGGATCCCTGTGGGAGAAAACACATGAGCGATTGGTGACAGCAGAGATCAAAGGTGCTTCGCTTACTGAAAAAGACAGAATCCTGAATATGGGATGCGGCTCGATCCCGTATACGGCTACGATTGTCGCGCGAAAGGTAGGCGCGAAGATCACTGCTATTGACAATGATTCCATGGTGGTCAGAAACGCTTCCAATTATCTTCTCAACAGAGGATTTGGAGACCTGGTGAAGATCGAGGAGGGCGATGCCCTCGATTATCCTGTCTCGGATTTTGACGTCATAATCGTCTCTCTGGGAGTAATGCCGAGAGATCTGGTTTTGGGGCAACTCCATCTTCAGTCGAATAACGGAACAAAGATAATTTGCAGAAGCCCGGCCGGCATTCTGGCAAAGATATGGGACGAAAAGTTATCGGATAACTTCGAAGGAAAAACTGTATTCTCCGGAAGCTTCCCCTGGCAAAGATCCGTAGTGTTATGTCACGAACCTTCGTCTGACTCCCGATAGCTCTCCCAGTCTGAGGGAGCCCAAAACCACTGACTCCTCTCCCTTGATGGAGATGGCCGACTATGTCGAGACTCCGATAGAGTCAGAGATTGAGGTGAGGATGAGCATCGCCCGCCAAAGCATTGGTCTGGGGGCGGAGCCAGCAGCGCCTTTGTCGTTCTGACGGAGTCCCGATGCAATCCCGATTCATCGGGAAGAATCTCGTCGATCCTGTCCCCTCAGTCATTCTGACGATAAGCACCGGTCTTCTGCTTTGCGCTTCGCCCGGAAGCAGACTTTTCCTTAGAACGCTGGGCCGGAGTGAGTAACCTTTTCCTCAGCCTGATATTCTCAGGAGTCACCTCAATCAGCTCATCGTCATTGATGAAATCAACCGCCTGTTCCAGGCTCAGCTTTACCGGAGGGGTCAGTCTTATGGCAATATCGGAGGTAGATGAGCGTACATTGGTCTTCTTCTTCTGTTAGCGGGCACCCAAAACCCGCCAGGGCTGGGCAGGTCAAAATCCGCCATTTAGGGTAGGGAAA
>JBLRXG010000063.1:0-6426 GCA_047920855.1 Dehalococcoidia bacterium
GATCCACGCGAAGGTGACGATGGCGATCACCGAAACGACGATGATGGTGATCAGCCCGCCTCTGCCCAGGCCGCCAAACGGTTCTCCACCGGCATAGGCGACTGAGATCAAATGCGCCCGGTCCGGCACTGCCATTATCATCATGTAACCTCCAAACCCTCCCGATACAAGACCGGGGCTACGTTCCGCCAGAGATCACCTCCCAGCCACAGAATGGTCTGACTGACCCCATCGCGGCGACTAGACCCCGTCAGCCTCATTCTGAACTCAGCCGCCCGACACAACTGCCTAGCCGCCTCCCTTCTTGGGCGGCTTGGTGAGTATCTCATCGACGATGCCGTACTCGACTGCCTGTTCAGCACTGAGGTAGAAATCCCTATCGATATCGTGGGAGATCTTCTCTACCGGCTGACCGGTGTGCGTGGCTATGATATTCCGTATCTTCTCCTGAATCCTCATTATCTCCCTGGCAGCGATCTCGATGTCCGCCGCCTGCCCTTGAGCACCTCCAACTGCCTGGTGCAGATGCACCGTCGAATTGGGCAAAGCGTATCTCTTGCCCTTCGTGCCCGCGCAGAGAAGCACTGTTCCCATGCTGGCCGCAAGCCCTACACAGATGGTCGACACCGGACAGCGCAGGATCTGCATCGTGTCATAGATCGCCAGTCCGGCGCTGATGATGCCGCCGGGACAATGGACGTAGAGATTGATATCCTTCTCCGGATCCTCTCGTTCCAGGTACAGGAGCTGAGCGATGATGAGATTGGCTATCTGGTCGTTGATGGGAGTACCCAGGAACACGATCCTCTCTCTCAGCAGAAGAGAGTATATGTCGAAGATACGCTCACCGCGAGCACTGCTCTCGGTCACCGTAGGGATTATCACTTGCGATACTGTTTCCATCATTCCTCCTTTGTCGTTGCTTCTTCACTGCCGACTGCCACCTCCAGCAGTCGGTCCAGGGTTTTCTGTGTAAGCAGGGACTGCTCGATCGAGTGCCTGATCCGGGGATGCGAGAAGAACTGCTCTGCCTTCTCCCTATCCTCGGCGCCACCTGCCATTTCATCCACTCGACCATCCACCTCGGAAGAGTCGACTTCGATCTTCTCCTCCTGAGCCAGCTTCTCCAGAACCAGCCCCTGAAGCAGTCGCTTCCGGGCTATGGGCCGGATCTCCTGCTTGACCTCCTCCTCGGTCTTATTCCTGACCCTCAAGTATTCCTCTGCCTCCGTGAAACCAAGGCGGCGAGCCTCATCTTTGAGAATGCCCGCGATCTCTTCCTCCTCGAAGACCGGCGGATAGCTCACCTCACTGATATCAACAAGCGCGTCGAGCGCCTTCTGTTCTAACTGCGACCGATTGCTGGCTTCAGCATGAGCCTTCAGATCTGCAGCCACCTTCTTCTTCATCTCGGCCAGGTTGTCGTAGCCTGCGCTCTTGGCTAGCTCGTCATCCAGTTCAGGTAGCTCCTTCTGTTTGGTCTCGGTGATCGTAACCCTGAACGACGCCTCTTTGCCACGTATCTCTTCCACGGGGTAATCGATGGGTATGGGCAGGCTGAATGCCGCCTCCCTGTCTTTCTCGACGCCCTGCAATTGAGAAGCGAATCCTGGTACTGGCGAGCGCGAATCCGCGTCCACCTCGTATACGACGTCCTTGTGGTTGAGCCAGGGCTTGCCCTCAACACTGGCCTCAACATCTATGGTAACCAGGTCACCCAACTGCACAGGACGATCCACGGGCACCCATGTCCCCTTAGCTTGCCGGAACTCCTCCATAGCCGCGGTGACTTCCTTCTTGCCGATCTTGACCGCGGGCGCAGGCGCGAGCTTCATGCCTCGGTAATCGCCGAGCTTGACCTCAGGCCTGAGGGGCACCACGGCTTTGAAAATCAGCGGCTCGGTCTGAGTTATCTCTACCTCCGGCCTGGCAACTGGCTGGAGTTCCTGGGACTCGATCGCCTGTCTGTATAGTTCAGGAATCAGATGCTCGTACGCTTCCTCCAGCAGAGACTGCCTGCCGATGTGCTGCACAAGAATGGCCCGTGGCGCCTTCCCCTTGCGGAAGCCCGGTACGGATACCCTGTTGACGAGGTGCCGATAGGCCGCGTCCAGGGATTCATCCAGTTCATCGGCTTCGACCTCGATCGTGAGAACTGCCTGGCAGTCTTCCAGGTTCTCTCTACTGACCTTCATTAACCATGCTCCTTCTCATCGTACCGCACAATCTCGTGTTTCAGCTTCAGATTGAGATCGTCCAGCTGACTCGTATCAACATAAGAGGGACTGCCCAGCATAACGTCCACGGCGTTCTGGTTCTTGGGAAACGCGATCACCTCCCTGATACTCTGCTCACCGGCGAAAAGCATCACCAGGCGATCCAGTCCTATGGCTATTCCGCCGTGGGGTGGCGCTCCGTACTCCAGCGCTTCCAGGAGCCCCGAGAACCGGCTCTGCGCCTCCTCGTCGGTATAGCCGAGGAGACTGAATATCTTCTCCTGAAGTCCACGATTGTGAACCCTGATACTGCCGCTGCCCAGTTCGCAGCCATTACATACCACATCATAGTGCTGGCCGTAGACCCGCGCGGGTTCTGTCTCAAGAAACGGCAAGTCGTCCTCCCTGGGTGCCGTGAAAGGATGGTGCATGGTATCCCAGTTCCCCGCGGTATCGTTCCACTCCATCAGAGGGAAATCGACCACGAATGCGAAGGCCAATATCGTGGGGTCCGCCAGGTCGAGCCGCCTTGCCATTTCGCGGCGCAGCCCGTCCAGCGCCTTGTTGACGACCTCAAACCTATCGGCCACGATCAGCAGGAGAGCACCCGGCTCTGCCCCGAACCTGGCGGCCATCTCCCCAAAATGCCGGGGTTCCAGGTGTTTGGCGGCCGCCGATTTCACCCCGTCCGGGTTCATCGTCTCACCAGTGAACGCCACGGTGGTCAGACCGCCAGCGCCGCAACCCCTTGCCAACTCGATCAGCTCATCCAGTTGATGGTGCGTATAGTGACTGCACCCCGGCACGCATATTCCCTTAACTTTGCCGCCCTTCTCCAGTACCGACCGGAACACCTGGAAGTTGGTGCTGGCTGCGATGTCCGACAGATCCCTTATCTCCAGGCCGAACCTGATGTCGGGCTTGTCGGTCCCGTACTTCTCCATCGCCTCCGCAAAGGAGAGACGGGGAAAAGGCTTGTGCACCCGCATTTCCGGCCTGGTAGCTTCGACAAGCGAGACGAACAGCTCTTCCATGAGTTTGAGTATGTCATCCACCTCGACAAAACTCATCTCCAGGTCAAGCTGGGTGAACTCCGGCTGGCGGTCGGCCCGCAAATCTTCGTCCCTGAAGCACCGTGCTATCTGGAAGTACCTGTCGAAGCCTGCCACCATGAGAATCTGCTTGAGCTGCTGAGGAGATTGAGGAAGGGCGTAGAACTTGCCCGGATTGACACGGCTGGGCACGAGGTAGTCGCGCGCGCCTTCCGGTGTGCTCTTGATTAGAATCGGGGTCTCGATCTCAGCGAAACCCTTTGTGTCCAGGAAGTCGCGGATGAACTTGATGATCCTGTGGCGCAGGAGCAGATTGTCCCTCATCCGCTCCCTTCTCAAGTACAGGTAGCGGTTCTTGAGGCAAAGCGACTCCTCCACTTCCTCGTCTTCGCTTATGTAAAAGGGCGGCGTCTTAGACGGGTTGAGGATGACAAGATCCGTGGCCACCACCTCGACACACCCGCTACTCAGCTTCGGATTCTGCGTCCCTTTGGGACGCGGCACGACCTCTCCCCTGACCTGTATCACATACTCGCTACGCAGCGAGCCGGCCAGCTGGCACGCCCGCTCTGACACCTGGGGGTTGAACACCACCTGGACAATCCCTTCGCGGTCACGGAGGTCGATGAAAACCTTGCCGCCGTGGTCGCGACGCCGGTGCACCCAGCCGGCCAGCGTGACCTCACGTCCTGCATGCCTTTCACCCAGCTCACCGCAGTTATGGTTCTTCAGCAACGATTCATTTCCTTCTGTGGATTCGCAATTATAGCCCATACAGGGCACCCGTTCAATCGAGTCACGTACAATAGTCCGCCAGGAAAACCGGCGATGTGATGGCTCGCTCCACCATGGAGAGCCCGGCAAGACGGCGCTCAGATCGTATCAGACAGAGACACCAACTTCAGACCTATACCCCACCCCCCAGAGTAGGAACACGTCCACTTCGGAGACTGCCTCACGGCTATCCTGCCATGTTCATGCAATATATAGCCATGGAGGAAATGGACGTGTCCCTATTTTGGGGTCATCTTGACTATTGTGCCCTGCGCCACAGCGCAGAGAACCTCCTCGCCCCCGTCAATCATGAAGACGTCACAACGACAGACGGCCTGAGACCTCCTGGAGTGAACGACCGTTGCCCGTGCGATCAAAGCCGTCCCCACGACGGGCCTGAGATAGTTGATCTTGTACTCCGAGGTCACGATGGAAGGGCCGAGCACGCTTGCGCCGGCAGCCGTGAGTGTGTTGTCTGCGGCATAACTGGTGACTCCTCCGTGCAGGAAACCGTGCTGTTGTTTTAACTGAGGAGTTATGGGAACCCTCAGTTCAGCCTGGCCGGGCGACAGTCCTGTCAGTTCTGCGCCGATGAGGACGCTGAAAGGCTGTGATGCCACAGCTTCTTTGCCTAACCGCAGTAACTCATCCATGGTGAACCTCCTAATACTCCAGGTAGCACGGTGACTGTCGTAGCTTGCGCAGGATCTGGAGCAGCATCGTCTCAGCGAAGATCTCCTAGCCTTTGTTCTGCAGCATCCTCATGATGTGCTTAGCTAGACTGTCGTTGATCTCGTTGTGTCTCGGAATAGGTTGGGCAATCCTTGTAGTAGGGTTCTGGTACCAGTCGTGCTTTCTGCCATGTCTGATGAGGACACATCCGGTCGTCTGAAGATGTCTGACCAGATCCCTCCTCTTCATGCTATTTCCAGCTCCGCCGCCCTGCGAACGTACGCAATAGCACCACTCGTCAGATCCTCATGAATGTCCTTCAGGTTCTCCTTCAGTTCATCCAGGGACTCCCCTTGCGTCCAGTAGTCCGGATACTCCTCCAGGTATCCAACCCACATATCATCATCTTGCCAGTATATGAACCTTACAGCAGCCATAATCCCCTCCTTGCTGTTCCCAAATCAATTATAACCGTTTTCCTGTTGGCTTACCTTCCAGGTCGGAGGCCGCTGAAGCTGTCAGCATGCCTCGCCAGTCAAGCAATGCGTATCCACCGCAATAGCAGGAGAACCTAGACCTGTGTCACCCGGACTTCAGATCACAGCTCGAGCAGTTCACGAAGGACGGCAAGCACTTCTTCCGCGGGCACATCGCTGCGGATAGTTGCTCTGCCGATATCCTCTAAGAGCACCCAGCGAATAGTCTTTCCCTTCTTCTTCTTGTCCAACTCCATGGCCCGGGCTACTTCGGCCGGGCCTATTTTGAGATCGCTTCGCTCTGCTCGCGACGACAACGGATGGATGTCCCGGGATGACAGGGGGAGGATTTCGCGCGATGACGAAGAAGCGTCGGTGTCCAATGACGAAGACGAGACCGTGCCCAGGGACGACGAGGAGAAGTCACCCAACGACGCGGGTAAGCCGAACTCCTGCAGCAAAGCCTTCTGGCGATCGACCGCTGCGGAAGACAGAAGCCCGAGGCGCTGACTGAGCATGGCTGCCCCCATCATGCCGATGGCCACCGCCTCTCCATGAAGGAAGCCCTTATACAGGGCAGCGGCCTCCAGACCGTGGCCTATCGTGTGTCCGTAGTTCAGGATCGTTCGTCTGCCCGTCCTCTCCCGTTCGTCCTCGCTAACCACCCCGGCCTTTATGGCCGCGCTGCACGCAACTGCACACGTAATCGATTGCTGTTCCAGCGCCTTCAGGCTATCTGGATCGGACTCCAGGAATCGGAGAAACCCCTCATCCAGGATCAGACCGTGCTTGATGACCTCAGCCCATCCCGATACTAGTTCACGCTCCGGAAGAGTGGACAGAGTCTGGCAGTCGGCGAGAACCAGGCAGGGCTGGTAGAAAGCGCCGATAAGGTTCTTCGCCCGGGGATGGTTGACACCGACCTTACCGCCGATGCTGGCATCGACCATGGCTATCAGGCTGGTCGGCACCTGTACCCATGGTATGCCCCTCATGAAGGTGGCGGCCACAAACCCGGCCAGGTCACCAACCACACCACCCCCCAGCGCGATGATGACATCGTCGCGCTCCACCCGCCGCTCGACCAGGAAATCGTATATCCTGCCTGCATTGTCCATGCTCTTAGCATCTTCGCCCACGGGCACTGTAAACGAATGAACGAGAAATCCGGCGCCTTTCAGGATGTCCGAAACTCGCTCCCCATAGAGAGGGAAGACGTTCTCATCGCTGATGATG
>JBLRXG010000064.1:0-6352 GCA_047920855.1 Dehalococcoidia bacterium
GCCTTCGAGGTCTAGGGACAATAGAAGGCAATGTCGACAAACTAGTGGCCAATCGGATGAAGAAGAGGGGCATGAGCTGGACGATCAAAGGCGCTCACAGGATGACCCGGCTGGTGAACTTGAGAGAGATGGGAGAGCTTCACTCCTGGATAACTCACAAAGACAAGCAGGGGGCTAACAAGACACCTCGACAAGGCCGGCAAACCAGCAAGCCAGAACCGAAAGCAGGGACTGCAGAAGAAGTCTGGCTGGAGGCTGGTCTGCCGGCTCTATCTGGACCACACCAGAATCGTCCCTGGGTGCAAGTCCTGCGGGCATTGATCCACGGAACTGGAGGCATAAGTTGATGGCCATCCGGGATTCTCACCGACCAAAAGTTGACAGTTACTGCATTCGAGAACGAGTTGTCACCTATATCTGCTTGGTCTATAATTGACGATAGGGTACTAAGACATGCTCAGAGTGGCATTCAGGTTCTTGTTCCTTGCCCTCCTTGCGCTTTCGGTAGTCGCGGGTCTGGGTGGAAGCATCATTGCCGCGACAAATCAGAGTGCGGTTCACATACTGACTGTGGACGGGATCATCGTCCCCGTAGTAGCCGACTACATCGAACGGGGGATCAGCGCGGCTGAAGAGCAGAACGCAACTGTCTGCATAATCAAGCTCAACACTCCCGGGGGGCTTCTGGATACGACTGCCAGGATAGTTGAGACGATCATGAACGCAGACGTACCTGTCGTGGTCTACGTATCACCCCGGGGTGCCTGGGCCGCGTCTGCGGGAACCTTCATCACTCTGTCCGCTCACATAGCATCGATGGCTCCGGGCACAACCATTGGTGCTGCCACTCCTGTAGCGGGAGGCGAACTGACGGAGGAGGAGAGGCAGAAGATCATGGAGTTCACGGCCAAGTGGATGGAAACCATAGCCGAGGAGCGTGGGCGCAACATGGAGGAGGCAAGGCTGGCAGTGACACAGGCTAAGTCGTTCAGCTACACCGAAGCATTGGAGTTCAATCTCATCGACCTCAGGGCCGAGAACCTGGACGACCTCGTCGCCCGTATCAACGGGTGGCCGATCGTGCTGGCCAGCGGCGAAGAGGTGATCATCGATACCACGGACTACGTGCCCATACAGGACGAGATGAATGCCGTGGAGAGATTCCTGCACACAATAAGCGACCCCAACATCGCCTATATTCTCTTCACTCTAGCCACTGTCGGGCTGATGGTCGAGATTTCCAACCCGGGACTGGTCTTTCCGGGAGTGGCCGGTGGTATCAGCCTGTTGCTGGCGTTCTACTCGCTGGGTGTACTTGGCGCTTACTGGGGAGGGATAGCACTCATAATCCTTGCGGTGGGGCTCTTCATCGCTGAATACTTCACCGAGACCTTCGGACTGCTGACCACGGGAGGGGTTATTGCGCTGGTCATGGGATCGCTGATATTGTTCACCCATCAACCGGGAATAGAGGTACATAGAGGTCTGATCGCAGGTGTCGCGGCAGGGTTTACCGGCTTCTCTGTCTTTGTCATCGGCGCCATCGTCCGGGGTCAAAGGCGACGCAAGGCCACAGGAGCCGAGGGGATGATCGGGAGAACCGCTGTCGCGAAGACACCCCTGGACCCGACCGGCACAGTTCTCATTCAGGGGGAGCTGTGGACGGCAGTGTCGGAGGGCGGCATGGTGGCTCCCGGTGAGGAGGTGGTCGTGAACAAGGTTGAGGAGCTGAGACTACGGGTCGCAAAGAAATCGAAGGAATGAGAAGGGAGTGTTAATGGACTTACTCACGGACCTCTTCACCGACCTGTTCACGGGTTTCTCGATGACCGCCACAGAGATGACCGGCCCCATTGTCCTGGCCATAGTCCTCGCCGTCGGCTTCATCGCCTTGGCCGTATACGCGATTATCAGAGCCCACAAGCAGAAGATATCAGCGGGTGTTGAGGATATGCTAGGCAAGGAAGCTGTGGTGAGAACCACCCTCCAACCGAAAGGCACGGTCCTGGCTGAGGGAGAGCTGTGGTCGGCAATAGCGGAGGGAGGCAGAATCGAAGCCGGAGAGGAGGTGATAATAACGAAGATAGAAGGATTGAGACTAATGGTCAAGAAGAAGGATGAACGAAAGGAGGGTCAATGAACTACTTCGTCTATTTTGTTATCGCGGTAGTGGTGATCATATTCCTGTCGGCGGCTATCAAGATCGTCCAGGAGTATGAGAGGGGAGGTGTCTTCCGGCTGGGTAGGTTCGTTGGTCTGAGAGGGCCGGGACTCATACTCATCATACCTTTCATCGAGCGCATGCGGAAGGTCGACCTCAGGGTGATCACCATGGACGTTGCCCAGCAGGAGTGTATCACGGTGGACAACGTCACCGTCAGGGTCGATGCCGTGATCTACTTCCGTGTCGTCGATGCCGCCGATGCGATTCTGAGGGTGCTGGACTACATGAAGGCAACATCGCTGCTTGCCGCTACCAGTCTAAGAAACGTTGTCGGTCAATCCACGCTCGATGAGCTATTGGCCCAGCGCGACAGGCTCAATGAAAAGCTGCAGGTCGTCGTTGATGAAGGTACCAACCCCTGGGGCATCAAGGTGAGCATGGTAGAGGTCAAGGATGTCCAATTGCCTCAGACGATGCAGAGAGCCATGGCTGCCCAGGCCGAGGCCGAGCGAGAGAGAAGAGCGAAGGTAGTTCATGCCGAGGGTGAGTACCAGGCGGCAGAGAAACTGGCCGAGGCTGCCAGAGTTATGTCCGCTCAGCCCGCAGCGCTACAGCTTCGCTATTTGCAGACACTGGCAGGCATCGCCACTGAGAGAAGCAACGTCATCCTGTTCCCCCTTCCCATGGATATGCTGGCTCCCCTGCTGGGACGGGGTGGCGAGCCGGAGAAGCGTAAGTAGAACGACACAGCCTCTGTTGGCAGCACTCGATCGCATCCACGTGGTGCTGTCACTCAGAGGAAACCGATAGGGCCGAACAACACGTGACCCGGCGAGATCGCACGGGACGCGCAAACGGCTTAGAGCGACGTCCCGGTTCTGTCGTCACCGGTTATGATCGGCTGAAACGCAGCGGTCTCCCGGAGGCAGAGGGGATCGCCCGGCCGTTCTGGAGCATTGGTCACCCGAACTGAGGAGGCAGTATGGCGAGCAATAGTAAGCAGGAGTGGCGCGAGACCACATTGGCGTCGGCCTTGAAGCGCTCCGCTGAGCGCCAGGAGAAGTTCGAGACGGGCTCCGGCCTCGAGATCGATCCCGTCTATACGCCGGAGGACCTTGATGGTCTCGACTATGCTCGAGATCTCGGCTACCCGGGAGAGTATCCCTTCACCCGTGGCGTGCAGCCCAACATGTACCGCGGCAGGATATGGACGATAAGGCAGTACGCCGGCTTCGGCACCGCCGAGGAGACCAACCAGAGATACCGCTATCTGCTGGATCAAGGGCAGACCGGCCTGAGCATAGCCTTCGACCTGCCCACGCAGATCGGCTATGATTCCGACCACCCGCTCGCCAGGGGGGAAGTGGGAAAGGTCGGCGTCGCCATCGACAGTCTGCGGGATATGGAGATCCTCTTCCAGCACATACCACTGGACAAGGTAAGCACTTCGATGACGATAAACGCCACCGCGCCCGCTCTGCTGGCCATGTACATAGCCCTCGCCGGAAAGCAGGGAGTGGAGAAGGCCCAACTGAACGGCACGGTCCAGAACGACATACTTAAGGAGTACATAGCCCGCGGAACACACATATTCCCTCCCCGCCCCTCGATGAGGTTGACCACCGACATATTCGCATACTGTGCCGGGCAGATCCCCCGCTGGAACACCATAAGCATAAGTGGTTACCATATCAGGGAGGCCGGTTCTACTGCCGCTCAGGAGATCGGTTTCACTCTCGCCAACGGCATCGCCTATGTTAGGGCAGCCATCGACGCCGGGCTCAGCGTGGACACCTTCGCACCGAGGCTCTCGTTCTTCTTCAACAGCCATCTCAACTTCTTCGAGGAGGTGGCCAAGTTCAGGGCGGCACGCCGTCTCTGGGCCAGGATCATGAAAGAGAGGTTCGGCGCCAGGGATTCTCGCTCCTGGATGCTCAGGTTCCATACTCAGACTGCCGGCTGCACCCTCACCGCACCGCAACCCCACAACAACATCGTGCGCACGGCCTTAGAGGCACTGGCGGCAGCGCTGGGAGGCACTCAATCGCTGCACACTAACTCCTTCGACGAAGCCTACGCACCGCCCTCTGAAGAAGCGGTGACAGTCGCTATGAGGACGCAGCAGATCCTTGCTCACGAGAGCGGCGTTGCCGATGTGGTCGACCCACTCGCAGGCTCGTACTTCATCGAACACCTCACCTCAAGTCTGGAGAAACAAGCCGATGACTACATCGCCAGGATCGAAGAACTGGGAGGTGCCGTAGTCGCCATAGAGCAAGGATACCAGCAGAGGGAGATCCAGGACTCCTCATACCGCTACCAAAAGGAAGTCGAAACCGCCAAACGCACGGTAGTCGGTGTCAACAAGTTCGTCTCCCCTTATCCCAAGATAGAAGGAATCCTCCGGGTGAAGCCGGAGGTGGAGCAGAAACAGAAAGAGAGGACTGCCCGGGTCAGGAAAGACAGGGATAACCAGAAGGCTGAACGGTCGCTACAGCGATTGGAGGATGTAGCACGGAGCACAGACAACACCATGCCTGCGTTCCTAGAGTGTGCGGAATCCTATGCGACTCTCGGTGAGATATGCGATGTGCTCCGCAGGGTCTTCTCCACGCAGAAAGAGTTCCTGGTGTTCTGAGCGCAGGCGATATCTCAAGACAGTTGACTATGGAGGGAGTCTAGATGGCAAAGGAAGTTGATCACATCGGAATCTTAGTCAGTAACCTCGACGCGGCGACGAAGCTCTATCAAGACTGCTTCGGCGCCAGGATCGAGAAGACCGAGACGCTGCCCGAGCGGGGAGTAAAGGCTACCGTTCTCTCGCTGGAACGGGGCACCAGGCTGGAACTGCTGGAGCCTTTGCCCGACAGCAACATGGCGAAGATCCTAGAGAAAAGAGGAGAGGGCCTTCACCATATAACCTTCGAAGTCGATGACATCGACAGCGAGCTTGACCGACTGGCAGAGATGGGAGTGGAACTTATCGACAAGAAGTCCCGCCCCGGACTGGAAGGTATGGTGGGCTTCATCCACCCGAAGTCGCTGAGAGGGGTGCTGATCGAGCTCTGCCAAAAGGTCTAGGAGGGATCGGAACATGGCCAAAGATAGGATTCGCGTTCTGGTGGCCAAGCCCGGGCTGGATGGGCACGACCGGGGCGCCAAAGTGGTGGCCAGGGCCCTGCGGGATGCCGGCATGGAGGTGATCTACACTGGAATCAGGCAGACCCCCGACATGATCGTGGAGGCAGCCGTACAGGAGGACGCCCATGTGATCGGGTTGAGCATCCTGTCCGGGGCACACCTCGAGCTCTTTCCGGCGGTCACGGAGGGTCTGAGGAGGAAGGGACTGGGCGATGTCCTGGTGATAGCCGGTGGAATAATACCTGAAGACGACATTCCGGCCCTGCAGCAGATAGGCGTGAAGGCTGTGTTCGGCCCGGGCACCTCGACAGAGGACATAATAGGCTTCATCCACAAGGAAGTGGCCGCCGGACAGCACGATCGTCACGATTGACGCCGGGCGGCGCCGATGAGTCGGGAGATGTCCTCAACTCCGTTGTCCCGCATGAAACCTTCTATTCCCTCCAGTATAGCGGAGTAGATATCGGGAGTGGTCAGTCCGGCTGTGCCGACCTCCACCGCAGTAGCTCCCGCCATGATGAACTCCAGAGCATCCCTCGCAGACATAATGCCCCCGCATCCTATCAGGGGAACACGGGCCACCTTCGCAGCCTCAAACACCATATAAAGGGCTACCGGTTTGATAGCGGGGCCGGAGAGCCCACCCACGACGTTCCCCAGGCAAGGCCTCCTCCCCTCCAGGTCTATTGCCATGCCCTTGAGCGTGTTGATCAGGCATATGGCATCGGCCCCAGCCTCTTCGACAGCCAGGGCAATCTCCATGATGTCGGTCACATTGGGACTCAGCTTCACTACGACGGGTAGGCTGGTGGCGGACTTGACGGCGGATGTCACCCGGGCAGCGAGTCCGGGATCCACACCGAATTCCATGCTGCCCGCCGAAACATTCGGGCAACTGATGTTCACCTCGATGCCGCTCACTCCGGAGACGCCCTCCAGCTTGCCCGCCACAGCGGCATACTCATCCACCGTCTGCCCGGCGATGTTGACGATAACCGGAACCTGCCATCCGGCCCACACGGGTGCCTTGTCCCTTATAAGGTCCTC
>JBLRXG010000065.1:0-6351 GCA_047920855.1 Dehalococcoidia bacterium
AAGGACATCCGCTATCCTGTCGATGGCCGTGCGAACGTCGCCGGACTTCTCCTGAGCTCTGATGAGGACACCCTTACTGTCGAGCGTCACCTGTACTGTGTAGCGGTGCTCAGGCATCTTTGCGCCCTCGTGAGAGATCTCGACCTTGCCTTCTGTAATCGTGGGCAGGTAGCGGCTCAGTTTCCCGATCTTCTTCTGAACGTAGGTCTCCACCTTCTCGGAAAGCTCCAGGTTGTTCTTGGCGATGATCTGCAACTCCATTTCTCCTCCTTCATCTGTGTTTCTCCCGTGCAACGGTTAGTCCCCAGACGGACTCTGCACTCCTGTTCTTGAGGGCTGTCGCGCAGGCCTCGAGCGTGGCTCCAGAGGTGCAGACATCGTCTACGACGATGACTCTCTTGCCTCTAACCCTGTCATCCAGACAGAGAAAGGCATCGGCTACATTGCGCCGCCTCTCCTCCAGATCTGCTGCCCGCACCTGGGGTTGTACCTGCCTCACTCGTATCAGGCAGTCTTCGATCACGGGTAGACCGGTTAGCCTGCCCACTTCCTTGGCAAGCAGGCCCGACTGGTTGTATCCTCTCTCCCGCATGCGCCGCGGGTGCAGGGGAACAGGCAACAGCACCTCTCCATCCAGGCGGTCTGAACCCATATAGTCAGCCAGAAATCCGGCCAGGTAAGGGGACAGCGACCGCACATTCCGATACTTCATCTGATGAATGGCTTTTCGTATCACATCATCCAGGATGAACACGGAACGTATGCCATCGATGTCTGTCTGTCGCTGGCGGCAAACCGGGCACACGATACCGCTGGACTGACGTCTGCCGCATCTGGGGCAGAAGGGGGGCAGCAACCTCGGCATTCGTCCAAGGCATCCGGCGCACACGAATACACCCACCCTCCCACAGCCAACACACCGCCGAGGAAAGAAGGAGTCAACCGCCAGCTCGACCAGTCTGCCTAAGCGGAGCAAAGCCTCTGTTATGGAGCGTAGTCCCGGCGTGTGCGACTGTGGAGCGCTCCATCAAGGATGGGCTCGTTTACGTATACTTCCCCGTTCCTGATCTTTATGTTGAAACCGCAATCAGGATGAGTGCATACCCAGGCCTTGTAGTGAATTGGTGCCCCTTGACTACCAAAGTCAGATAGAGGCACCAGTTCTCCCTTCTCGCATTTCTGGCACTTAGGCAAAGAACAGTGTTCCAAGGTCCACCTCCCCAGTTGATTTATGTGTGTTTCGGAATAACTAAGTATATAACATGGATGAACCGACTGCAAGGCAGGTCAGACGGCGAGAGACGGATTTTCGGTTAGCGGGAGTTGCTATCATAGGCTTGTGAAGCGACAGCAGATCGACAGAGCCACCACTCAGGATCGGTTGCTCAGCTGGACTTCCGACAGCCGGGTGTAGATAGCTCCGGCCGGTGTCAACTGGCTCCTCATCAAGCTGATGGCCTCTACCCTTACACTATACTTGTCTTCGAAGACGGCAGCTCTAAGGAGTTCGCCCAGGCTTCTTCTCTCCGAGGGTGAGGCTCCCTGCCTGACACGAGCCAGGGTAAGGTGCGGTACGAAGGGGCGTTCCTCTCTGGCAAACCCCAGTGTGGCGAGTTCGGCATCTATGCCATGCTGCAGATCTTTCAAGCGATGTGCTTCATCGCTGACTCCGACCCAGACAACCCGGACCTGCTCCAGTCGGGGAAAGGCTCCCAGCCCTGAGATCTCTATGACGAAGGGAGCAATCCCTCTCGCCGCTGCTTCCATAGCCCCGGTTATCTCTGACACCAGGCGGGGAGGTATGTTACCCAGGAATTTGAGGGTGAGGTGGATTCCGTCCGAATCAACCCACTTGACGAACCTGTGCTCATCCCTCTTCAGCTCTTTCCTCAGCTGGGCTAGGCCTTTTCTGACGTCATCAGGCAGCTCGATCGCGATGAATGACCTTATCTCCTCAGCATTCTGCGGCATCCCCGCTCCTTTCAGTCCGGGACAGTAGTCTCTCGGCGTTGGTTCCCAGGATACCCTTCTGGTCCTCTGCTGAGAGCTCCGAGATCCGGATCTGGTTCATCACCCGCTTCTGGTGCATCAGTGGATAGTCGGTACCGAACAGTATCCGATCGGCGCCGATGATGCTGCTGGCTTGCGAGAAGATCTGCGGTTGATATAGAAAAGGCGTGGCAGCGGTGTCGAAGAAGACGTTAGCCAGCGCCTGCTTCACCTCGGGCATCAGAGCGTAGAAGGGCAGGCCTCCGCCCCAGTGAGCGCAGACAAGCTTCATAGCGCGGAAAGCCACAGCAAATGAGTAGAGCTTGTCCGGCGTAATCGAGCCTTTCCCGGGGTAGCTGTGACCGACCGGCTCAGATGCGTGGGTGAGAAGAATCAGGTCATACTTCTGAACAGCATCAACCAGGGGCTTCATCGTTCCCGCGTCAGCCAGGTCGAAACCCTGCAGATCCGATCTTAGCTCACCGATCCCCCGGGCCCCGGCCGCTATGCATCGCTCCAGCTCTGCTATGGCGGCATCTCCTGCCTCTGGCTGGACAGCACAGAATGCGACGAGCCGAGCCGGATAGTGCGACACAGAGTCCAGTATGTAATCGTTGGTCATTGCGCATAGTTCATGGCTCACCCACCCGATGTTCAGAACAACCGACATGTCGATGCCTGCTTCGTCCATGCTGGCGATCAGTTCATCGACCGTCGCCATTTTCGCTTTCGGCTGGGAGTAGAGCGAGCAAAAGCAGGGATCGCTCCCAATGAACTCATCGCGCCTCTGCCTGAGCCAGGGAGGGAATATGTGAGTATGAAAGTCGATGATCACCGGCGATATTATACTCAAACCGTAACGAATACTGAATACTGCGGTCGATTCCGTCCGGACTGTTGACACCGTGGTACAATGTTGAGAAGACAGCTCTGATCCCCGACCTGGAATGCCGGGCAGAGGATCGGGCGGTTGTCAAGGAGGTTCTGGAATGGCGATAGCAGAGATAAGTGTTGTTCCCCTGGGAACGAAGACCCCTTCAGTCAGCAAGTATGTGGCGCGGGCCGTCAAGGTTCTTCAGGGGGAGAAGGACGTGAAGTACGAAACGACCGCGATGGGCACGATCGTGGAGGCCGACCTCGACCGCGTTCTGGCAGTTATGAGGAAGATGCACGAGGCGGCGTTTGCAGATGGTGTGGCCAGGGTGGTGACCACGGTCAAGATCGATGATCGCCGCGACGAGACCCGGAGCATGCAGGACAAGCTGGAGTCGCTTAGCAGGGCGTTACAGGCCTAGCTGACCGAACCACAAGCCGGTCGGGCGCACCTCCGAAAAATGGACGTGTCCCTATTTCAGTGCTATGGTTTCGTGTTCTTCGGGAAGGATGACGTTCATCCCGGTATCGGCCAGATTGGTTACATAGTACTCCGGTTCTTCCGAGTGCACCGGGATCAGGAACTCGGGACGGATCTCACGGGCGATCCTCAGCAGGTCGGGGCCTGACGCATGGCCCGAGGCATGCAGGCCTCTTTCCTCTTCGGGGATATCCCAGTTACCGTTCTTGAGTACGGGCAGGCCGAATGCCCTGAATTGAAAGCGCTGCAGCCAGTGGTGCAGACGCCAGAAGTCCATCTCCTGCTCCTCATTGTGAGGCTCACTTGAGCTGAACACGTAGAGGCTGCCCGCCTCAGGCTGTATGCTGGGCAGTTCATTCAGGTCCCAGAAGCTGAAGCAGAGGATGAAGTCACCCTGGTCGGCTCTGACATCATCGGCCAGCACAACCTTGCCGGAGTACTGTTCGAATATGCTGCGCAGCCATGAAGCAGGGCCCCTGGCAGCCGTCGTCTTCTGGTAGATAACGAGGGCCTCTTCTTCGGCCAGGTCGGGTATGTCCGGCTCAAGCAGGCGCATCGTCCTCAGAAGGTAGGCGTCCCTGGGCAGTATGGCAAGCTTCTTTCCTGTGTCCCTTGCGATCTGCAGGAACGTGAGGAGGCGGTTGACGTCTCTGGCAGGGAAGTCGGCGATGACCAGTCGCCCGGCGCCCCTGATAGCCCTGAGGCCGTTGTCGTATACGTCCCGCTCGGGCACGTTGGTCTGCCTGTTGACATTGGTGCCTTCAATGATCAATGCCCTGGGTCGCAATTTAGATGCCTGGCTGATAAGCGACTCGGTTAACCCGCCCTGCTTGCCGTGCAGCCGCAGGTCGCCACTGTAGACTATCCAGCCGGAACCGGTCTCGATAGCCCAGGCACAGGCACCGGGGATGGAGTGATCCACGGGGAAACAGCGGAGATTCAAGGGGCACGCGCTGAAGTCTGCCAGTGGTTGAGGGGCAAGCTTCTTCTGTCGCGTACCTCTCTGCCAGAAATCGTTCGCCTCCTGGCTCAGTTCAGACTTGTTGGCAACGCAGAAATGACGCTCGCGGTCGCCACTGCCGCTGGCGACATAGGCCCCCTGCCGCCATCCCTTGAGGCATTCCTCCATCCTGGGCGTGAAGTAGCACACCTGCTGGTCGAAGGATGATATGCCCGAGTCCTGCACTGCCTTGGCGATGAATGCCGTGGTCGCGGTGGCGTAAACAGGGACGTCCTCTCTCAAGAAAGATATGTGGCCGGAGTGGTCGAGGTGGGCATGTGACAGTAATACGCCGTCCAGGCCATCCAGCCTGCGGTGATGATCTACCCCGCGGAACCGCTGCCAGAGGACCTCAGTGCCCAGGTCGTCACGGTAGATGCCCTCGAGAGGCGGTAGCAGTCCCATCACGAGCGGGTCGAGGAGCCCTGCGCCGGCCCGGGGCTTCAGATACTCCTCGTAGAAATCCCGGTACTTGCTGTAGGGAAAGCCGAAGTCCAGGAAGAACGTTCCCCCGTCATCTTCCAGGAGGATCTTGGTGCCTCCGATCTCCCTGATCCCGCCGTGAAAGGTAAGCTGTACCACGGGGGCAGTCTATCACAGAGGAGCGGGCAACACTATCTTCGAAATCCCGATGCCGTAACTGTCTGCAGACCGTGCGACGGCTGGCTCCCCGATTCGATCCCGGGGGCTAGATCACAGGACCCCAGGTCGTCAAACCTTGCAGGCGCCGGCGCATTACTCCAGCCGTGGCCCTACTTTGCCCTGACTCTTATGCGCAGGCTCTCTATCTTGCCAATGCCCTTCAACGAGGAGACGAGGCCCGTTACGGTGTTGGTGATGATCTCTCCGGGGAAAGGAGTGATGGGAAGCTCATCTCCGTTGACCACGAGCGTGACATCGCCCTGCTCAAGGTGTAGTTCGAGGTCCCGTATGCTCTCTGCTCCTCTTAAGGCGGAGACCCCGCCGATGACAGTTCGGGCCAGGAACTGCTCGGTGAAGCTGTTCAGTTCGACAGTCATGTTGTTGACTCTGAGCTCTGCACTGAGATTCGTCTCCATTTATAACCTCCCGTTCGATGACCAGCTGCCCTGCCGGCGTTCTGCTCCGGCCTGTCCTCTACCAAGGCCTGCCTGCGCCCGATCCGCGTTACCCTGTCTCCGCTAAATCTCAACCAGTACCCTGTCTTCTTCGACCTTCACCCGGTATACCGCGATGTTGGTGGGCCGCTTGATGGCGCCTGCCACCTTTGAGATCAGTCCTCCCTTCATCCAGCGAATCACCTGGCCGCTACTGAGATCGAACTGAGATCCGTGACGGGGGCAGGTCACCACCGTTCCGTTCAGTGTGCCCTTCGATAGGTCCCCGTGCATATGCGGGCAGCGGTTATAGGCGGCGTAGTATCTGTCTTCGACCCTTGCGATCAGAATCTCGCGTCCGCCAGCCATCACAGACTTCATCATGCCGCTATTGAGTTCATCTGTTTTCGCTACCTTTGTAAACTCTGCCATCGATCACCTCTCTGTAATGCACAATGGTTACGGAAGCCGCTGCCTGCGGACTAGACGACCTTCCTGAACTTCTCCCTGGGAGCGCCACAAATCGGACACTCGTCAGGAAGAGACCCATCGGAGACGTAGCCACAGACCTGGCAGACGTAGTATTCGGTCTCCTCCTCAGCCATCATGTGTGCCAGTGCCTTCTTGTATAGCTTGGCATGGCCCTTCTCGACGTCGCGGGAATAGCTGAGAACCGTTGCCACGGCGGTGTTGTCCTCCTCGTTAGCGTCCTTGATGAACTGAGGGTATGTGCTGGCCGCGAGCTTCTCCTTCTCAAATGCGCTCTCCAGGTTTTCTTGCGTGCCGGAGACGCCACCCAGAAGGCGGTTATGGTTGAAGGCATGGACCGCCTCTGCTTCGGCGATGGCGCGAAAGAGCATCGCCACCTGGGAGTAACCCTCTTGCTCCGCCTTCATGGCATAAGCTAGATTCCTGAGATGGGCCTGTGACTC
>JBLRXG010000066.1:0-6336 GCA_047920855.1 Dehalococcoidia bacterium
GGCGGCACTATCCCGGTAACATTTCTAAATGAGTGAACAACCCCTGTTCGGTAACATTATTGTATGAGTTGACACGCCTCCGCAGAGGTTGCGTGACATCTATCCTGCTATGGACTCCTGCGCCCTGCGGTACTCGATCTTCAGCCGTTCAGCCTCGGCTGTGAGGTTGTCCCATTCAGCGGTCAACTGCGCCAGCCTTTCCTTGAGGTTGGTGTGTTCGCGGTTGACCGCGACTACGTTTTGGGAGTCTTCATAGTGGCTGGGGTCTGTCATCATGCGTTCGATCTCGTTGATTCGCGATGTAGCCCTATCCACCTCCTGCTCGATTTCTGCTAAGCGCTGGTTCAGGGGTGTCATGGCCCGGTAGTGTTCGTTACGGAGGCGACCTTCAAGGGCCTTACGTTCACGCTTCTCCGCTGCTGTCGGCGGGCGGCTTGACCGGTAACTGCTCGGGCGGGGTTCGAGCATTCCTCTTCCCCCGTCCGAGGCTGTGCTCTGTGCAAGATAGTCGTCGTAGCTGCCAGGATATACCTGGATGCCTCCGTTCTTTACCTCAATTATCTTGTTGGCTATCTCGCGTATGAGCGTACGATCATGGGTGATGAAGCACATGGTGCCCTTGTAGGCGTCCAGGGCGTCCGTGAGAATTTCACGGGATGGAATGTCCAGGTGGTTGGTGGGCTCATCGAGAAGCAGGAAGTTGGCCGGCCTGGTGAGCATCCGGGCGATGGCCACCCGGGTCTTCTCACCACCGGAGAGCACCGATATTCGCTTGGTGACATCGTCACCGCTGAATAGGAACGCTCCCAGAAGACCGCGCAGTCGCTGGTCGGCTTCGTCCGGCGCTACGCTATGCAGCTCCTCGAGGATCGTGTTGTTCGGGTTGAGAGACTCGATGTAGTACTGGGCGAAGTACCCCGTCGTAACATTGTGGCCCGGTGTGCGCTCCCCGTTCTCGAAGGGCAGGACCCCTGCCAGCATGCGCAGCAGAGTCGTCTTCCCTGCTCCGTTCACACCGATAAGTGCGGCGCGGTCGCCGCGCTCCAGCGCCAGGTTGAGGTTGCGGTAGACAGCATTCTTGCCGTAAGACTTGGCAACCTGCTTGAGCTCGATCACCACGCGGCCGCTCCTTGGGGGCTCGGGAAAAGTGAAACGCATCTTTTTCGTAGAGCGGGGTACAGCAATGCGCTCCATCTTCTCCAGTTGCTTGATGCGGCTCTGCACCTGCGTGGCCTTCGTGTTCTTGGCGCGGAAGCGCTCGATGAAGCGCATGTGCCGGCTGATGTTGACCTCCTGTCGTCTGGCGGTTGCCCTGCGCGTCTCGATATCTCGCTCCCGGGCGAGTACGTAGCTGTCGTAGTCTCCGCGGTGGAAGATAATGCCGTCGTCCTCGATACCGATGATTTTGCTCACCACGTTGTTGAGAAATGCCCGGTCATGGGATGTGAGCAGGATGGCCCCGTGGTAACGCCTGAGGTAGTTCTCGAACCAGCGCTGGGTTTCCAGGTCCAGATAGTTGGTGGGCTCATCGAGCAGGAGGATATCCGGGTTAAGGAAGAGCAGCCTGGCCAGCTCGATACGTGTCTGCCAGCCGCCGCTGAACTCGGATAGCTCACGCCCGAAGTCCGACTCGGCGAAGCCCAGTCCGGAGAGGACGATCTTTGCCTCGTGCTCGGAACTGTAGCCACCCTTTGCTTCGTACAGGGCCTGCAGTTCACCGAGTTCTTTGAGCAGATCTTCGATCGTCTCCTCGTCCTGTTCCTCGGCCAGGTCCTCCTCTACGAGACGCATCTTGTGCGCGAGTTTGGTGACGACATCTGATGCACCGGCGACATGATCAAGCAGCGTCTGTCCTGAGGCTGGCTGAACATCCTGGCGGAGGTAGCCTATGGTGGTGTTGCGTCGTAACGATACGTTGCCGGAATCGGGCATGATGCTACCTACAATGATCTCGAAAAGTGTCGTTTTGCCCGTGCCGTTGCGTCCGATAAGCGCGATACGATCGCTCATACCGACGGTGAAGCTGACGCCGCTGAAGAGCTCCTGGTCGGCGTACGATTTGGAGATGTCGTAGACGCTGAGCATGTTTCCTTCTTGCCGATAACATTATAATGGGAAACAAGGGGGCGGCGAAAGCTAGCGGTGGAGCAATGTGATTGCGCCGGCGTCAGCGGAGGTTGGCGAATCCGTATGCGCAGAGCAACAGCTTGGGGCGAGCGATGCAACGTGCACCAGGACCCGCGATAGGCTAGACTATTGGTGCAAAGGAGAAGAAAAATGTGGGATGCTTCAAGATGCGACCTCTGCGGCGATTGCCTGGTGAAGTGCCGCTATGTCGACTATGACAGGGATAGGGCGGTTGCGGAGATCAGGTTGTTGATCGAGGGCAAGGACGCCGAGATACTGAGCAGGTGCACCACCTGCGTCGCCTGCAACGATTATTGTCCAACCGGAGCCGATCCTTCGGACCTCATCTTCAGGATGCAGGAGAAGATAGGCAACTGCCCCATAGCGGCGGTGGGCAGGCCTGCTTTGGATATGTCTGCCGGCGCACTTGACGGCAGGGAAAGCCCTGTCCAGGTAAGGGAGGGCAATCCCGATAAGCCGGTTCTGTCGCTCGACATGTTCCGGTTCGAGGATTTCCCCGAGGGTACATTCGAGAGCCGGCTGTTCTCAGGCATGACGATAGTGAGGGGAGATGAGCTTGCGTCTCTTGTCGGCTTTGTTCACATGGGCGGTGCGAGTTTCGTGGAAAGGTATGGCCAGGAGGTTCTCGACAGGCTGGCAGGCCTGGGTAGCGACATCGTGTATATTCACAACGAGGGCTTCGTCCTGGCACATGCTAAGGCCAGGGAGTGTGGTTTCAGGGTTGATTTTGAGTACATGCACCTCTTCGAGTACCTTCGCAACTATATGAGAGACCACAGGGCAGATGTTACGAAGCTTGGCAAGAGGATCGCCTACCAGGCCAACTGCGCTACCAGGTGGATCCCTGAGTATGACGTTCTTCTCGATGAGGTTTTCGAACTCGTCGGTGTGGAACGTCCGGCGAGAGAGTTCGAGCGGAGGGACGCGCTCTGCTGTAGCGCACCGCTCATATACACGAACAGGGAGCTGGCGATCGACATTCAGAGGAAGAACTTCGAGGACGCCATAACACATGGTGCCGACGCGATAGTGACGTGTTGTCCCGTATGTGATCGCGTGCTGAGGCGCCCCAGTTCCAGCTACGGCCTGCCCAAGATCTTCATCACAGACCTGTGCCGCATCGCCCTTGGCGAGAAGTCGTGGCCGGAGGACCGCCGCTAATCGACGATCTGGCTCCCCGCGCCACCGGGTCGGAGTTCAGGTAGCACTGGGTTTGATCTGTGATCTGTCGCGTGTCACTGCTCGGCCGGTGGTGCGGTAGCGATTAGGCTGCGGACCGGGCGAAGACCGGCAACTACCCCTGTGGGAAGCTACAGCTATTGGCAAATCGGTGCTCGTGGCATATGGCCGATCGATCGACCGACCTAGAGTGGAAGCCTGCCCTGCGGACCATCGCACAGCTTCCTGAGTTCGTCAACGATCCAGATCATGCCTTCGGTGTCGAGCTTGCAGTACTCGATCAGGTCGGCGCGCACCCTGGCGTTCTCCTCTTCAGTTGCGTTGCCGTAGGCTATCCTGGCGTATGCGACGCTCGCGTCCATCCCGTTGCCGATGCCCATCTCCTCATAGCCTCTGCCGGTAAGCGCTGAAAGGACTCTCTTCAGCGACGCCGTATCCTTCTGCGAGGCATTGTAGTAGTGGAAGTTGGTGAACGGGAACAGCAGGTCCACCATCCTTGTGAGTATTCCTTGTAGCCAGTCGGCGCTTCCTGGAGATGTCTCAACCAGCTCCCTGAGCACGCTCTCCTCGAAGCCGGCATTGTAGGCGATTATGCTGCCCTGCGAACCGAGCAGATCCTGCAACTCGCTGAGGATACGTGGCCTGGGATCATCCTTTCCTTCTGCCAGAAACGGGTGGTGCGCCGGTTCCGATTCATCGCTTTCAACAATATGCAGCGAGAACTGGAACGGCAGATCCTGATAAGGTCTCATGCCATCATACGGCGGTATGGCGGGGGCTATGGTCTCGAAGTCCAGGAAGCGGAGAGGGTACTCAAGTCGATCCAGGAACCGGTGTATCTCCTCTCGTTCAATGTGGACACGGCCCGTCATCAGGCACTCCTTCTGGATCTTCTGCTGCCTGGAGAGAGCCACATCATCCGGTATGTCTGTAATTGACATAATGCCCTGGTCAAATAGCGAGAACTGCTTCGTCTTGCCGCCTCGCAGATCAAAGATGCTGTTCTCGGGGAGGAATGCCCAGCACTCGCAACGCAGTGAGCACTCGTATGGCTCAATGCAGTGTGGCCCTATCGGGACTTCAGGACAGGTCCTGCTCGAGATCACATTGACCATGTTGGAGACGCGCTCCTCGATATCCAGGCCGGCCTCCCCCACTCGGGACGAGATATCCTCCAGTTTGAACAACGCCGCCGGGTCTATATCGCCCTCTCTGACATACTCCCTGTTAAGGAAGCCCAGCTTGCATGCCCTTATCTTCAGCCCGGCCTGTTCACAGCAGTACTTCTGAAAGGCGACATCGTCGATATGAACACCCTTGATGGAGGTACTGGCCTTTACCTCGATGATGTCCCATTCATCCTTATTGACCGGGTTCAGGATATCCACCCGGGAGTAGATTCTGCCGGAGAGAATACCTGCCTCGAAAACCGGCCTTCTCTCGGCAAGCAGTCTGCTGGTGGCGTGGATATTGCCCATGAAGTCGTCATGCGGAATGTCGATGCCTCGGGGGAACAGTTGCTTGGCGTACTCGCCGACGAGGTGGCCCTGATCGAACACGTGCTGGGTGATAGCGTCGGGCGCGGGAATAGAGTCCGGCCGGTTGGTCAGGGCCCACAGCAGCCTCGAACACTGTGTGCCGGCAAGGTACTTCGACTTAGATAGCAGTCGTGCCATTGCTCTTCGATCAGTGCCTGCACAGGGCCTAACCGGTCATGATGAAGACAACCAGCAATCCCAGGATCAACCCTCCGATGGAGATGTGGCTGCTCAGCTTGTTCGACTGGGGGATCAGTTCATCGCTGGCTATGTAGGTCATGGCGCCGGCTGCGAATCCCAGTCCAACGGCGATAAAAACCGGGGAGATACGGAAGAACAACAGGCCCAGCCCCGCCCCAAGCGGTGTCATCAGACCGATCACCAGGGTCAGAAGAAGCACTCTCGCTGCCGATAGTCCTCCCGCTCTCAGAATCCCGGCTACGGCAATGCCTTCAGGTATGTTGTGCAGCGCGATGGCGATCGCTACATATAATCCCAGTTCGGGGCTCACCTCCAGGCCTGCCCCGATGGCCAGTCCTTCGGGCAGGTTGTGTAGAGCGAGTCCGAAGAACACCAGGTATCCCACCCGCAGCATCTCCTTCCTCAGTGCCCGAGCACGGGGAATACTCTCTAGCGCCACCTCATGGCTCGAAGACACGTGGGCGTGAGGTATGAACCGGTCGAGTGCGTACATGACGCCCGCGCCCAGCAAGAACCCGAGCGCCGCAGTCGGCATTGAGCCGAACTCCAGGGCCTCGGGCAGGAGATCGAAGAACGAGATCGCCAGCATCACTCCGGCGGCAAATCCCAGCAGGCCCGACAGCAGCCTCGGGCCAGGCCTTCCGAAGACCATGATTACCACCGAACCCAGGACGGTGGAGACTCCGGCAAGTAAGCTATATAGAAGTGCCTCCAGGCTAGCGTCCTCCTCTCGCGATTGGGGCTGCATCGTCCCCCGTGCTCAGCTCATGGGAATTGTCACCGGCGAAGACTCTGCCTGAGATAGCAAGCTGTAGGCCAGGGCTGTCCCACGTGTCTATTCGGACACAGGCAGTGTCAGGCATAGCAAAACAGTCGGCCATCAAGACTCACCATCCGGTGTGACATCAATCGACCTGCCGTTGTGGCCATGGTCAACATAACGGTTGAAAACCTCCTCCCAGTCGGGTCTGCCCGGGTAACACTGCATTATCAGGTCGATGAACTTCTCAAGCCGGTGGATGCTGTCGCGGCTCAGGGCATGCTCCATGCTGCACGCATCCTGCTCGGCTATCTCAGGATCCACCATGAGCACGTCGGTCAGGAAGCTGAATAGAGCCTTGTGCCTGCGGCAGACCTCGTCGGCGACCCGGACGCCCTTTGGTGTCAGGTCCACATCACCATATCTCTCGTGGATCGCGAGGCCGGCCTGTGACAGCCTCTTCAGCGCGCTGTACACGCTCGGCTTCTTCACGCCGAGAGATCTGCTAAG